>CAWKMH010000043.1:0-6598 GCA_963850515.1 uncultured beta proteobacterium | reverse complement strand
TGCAAGGCGTGGAGAATGTGTTCGATCTCATCTGGACAAAAGGGCTCTCCTACCGCGATGTATATCATCAGAACGAGGTCGAGCAATCCGCCTACAATTTCGAGCACAGCGATGTTGATTTCTTGTTGGCTGCCTTTTCAAGTCACGAAAGACAAGCCAGATAATCTGATGGAACATGGGCTGGCATTACCGGCTTACGAACAGGTGCTGAAAACAGCGCACGCTTTCAACCTGCTGGATGCACGCGGCGCGATTTCCGTTACGGAGCGGGCGGCATACATGGCGCGAATTCGCGATCTCGCCCGCAGCGTGGCGGAAGCCTGATTATGAGAGCCGGGAACGCCTGGGTTTCCCCATGGCGCCACGCGAGTGGGTGGAGCAGTTGACGGAGAATGTCGCTTGAGTAACACAGCCAGAAGCGTGCTTATAGAATTGCTGGTCGAGGAACTGCCACCGAAGTCGCTGAAACAGTTGGGCCAGTCATTTGGAACATTATTGTTCCAGGGATTACAAAAACTGCATAATCTTGGAGACGGCTCGCAACTGACAACATTTGCGTCTCCCAGACGTCTTGCCGCCCATATCACCCACGTTCTGGACATTGCTTTGCAACCCCCGCAGAGAGTAAAACTCATGCCGGTATCCGTTGGGGTGGGTGCGGATGGCGAATACACCCCGGCATTTCATAAAAAGCTGCGGCAAAACTGCGGATATCGTGATGATGTACACCACAGCGTTCTCGAGGAACGAATTTCACGCGAATTGGAGGGAAAGACAGAATTTCTGTTCCACACTGATGTGGCTGTCGGGGTACCTGTAGCCGTAAACGTGCAACAAGTTCTGAGTACTTTGATCACCAAGACTTCCGATCGCCAAACTGATGACCTATCAATTGGCCGATGGCTGGACGACGATAAGTTTTGTGCGTCCCGCACATGGTCTGGTCGCACTGCATGGCGATCGAGACCATACCGGTCGGCGTGCTGGGCTTGACTGCCGGACGCGAGACACAGGGACATCGCTTTGAAGCCAGGGCCAAGACGGTCGTGCTGCGAGATGCGGACTGTTATGCGCAACAGCTTGAAAGCGAAGGCGCGGTCATCCCCGGTTTTGCTGCGCGTCGCAATCAGATAGTGCGGCAGCTTAACGTGGCTGCCGTAGCGGGGGGTCTGAAACCGGTTGAGGACGAAGCCTTGCTGGATGAAGTGACCGCGCTGGTTGAACGTCCTAACGTGCTGGTGGGTAAGATTTGAATCCGAATTCCTGGATGTGCCGCAGGAATGCCTGATTCTGACCATGAAAACCCATCAAAAGTATTTCCCGCTGCTGGACGCAAACGGCAAGCTCTCTCACTAAATTCCTGCTGGTATCGAACATCCGGCCGGCGGATCCCAGCCATGTCATCGATGGGAATGAGCGCGTGCTGCGCTCACGTCTGGCGGATGCGAAATTCTTTTTCGACCGGGATCGCAAAAAAATGCTTTATTCGCGTGTTGCCGGTTTGGATAAGGTCGTTTATCACAACAAGCTCGGTACACAGGCGGAGCGGGTGGAACGGATATGGGCGATTGCGCAGGCGATAGGTTTGCGCTTGGGCGGTAATGAGCTTGCGGCGCAGGCAGGAGAAGCGGCGATGCTATGCAAGGCGGATTTGCTGACCGATATGGTGGGTGAATTTCCCGAACTGCAAGGTATCATGGGACGTTATTATGCCAGGCACGACGGGCTGCCGGATGACATTGCGTTTGCCATCGAGGATCACTACAAACCACGGTTTGCGGGCGATGAATTGCCGCGTAATATGATCGGCACCTGCGTGGCATTGGCGGATAAGCTGGAAATACTGATCAGGCATGTTCGGTATTGGACAAATTCCGACCGGTGAGAAGGACCCGTTTGCGTTGCGCCGCCATGCGTTAGGCGTGACTCGCATCCTGATCGAAAAAAAGCTCCAGATCGCTTTGGAAGAAATGATCAAAATTTCGAGCGGGGTCTTCAATAACAAGATTAAATTTGGCGACACTGAATCTCGTCAGCTGCTTGATTTCATCTACGAACGAATGTCCAGCCAATTGCGCGAACAAGGTTACTCGCCACAGCAGATCGAGGCAGTCATTGCGAAAAGGCCACAATTATTGATGGAGATTCCGCAACGTCTTGCCGCGGTACGCGCTTTTTCCGCCTTGCCCGAAGCTGAAAGCCTTGCGATTGCCAATAAACGGGTGAGCAATATTCTGAAAAAGGTTGAGGGTTCAGTCAACGGCACGGTGAATGCCGAACTGCTACAGGAACCCGCCGAGCGGGCGCTGCATATCGCGCTCAACAGTGTGATGCCTAAAGCAGATGTTGCTTTCGATCGAGGAGAATTCAGCTTGGCATTACAGGAACTTGCGGTGCTGAAAGCACCTGTTGATGCTTTTTTTGACAATGTGCTGGTGAATGCCGAGGACCCGGTGCTGCGCGCCAATCGCCTTGCGTTATTAGCCCAGTTGCAACATGCCATGAATCGGGTCGCCGATATTTCAAGGCTGGTGGCTTGAAGTGAAACTGATCATCCTCGACCGCGACGGCGTCATCAATTATGACAGTGACGCTTTTATCAAGACGCCTGACGAGTGGAAACCCATTCCCGGCAGCCTGGAAGCTATCGCCCATCTCACCCAGGCAGGTTATCGCGTCGTTATTGCAACCAATCAGTCGGGCATCAGCCGGGGATTGCTGGACATGGTGACCCTCAACGCAATCAACGACAAGATGTGCAAGGCGGTCAATCAGGTAGGCGGACGCATCGATGCCATGTTTTTTTGCCCTCACGCCAATACGGACAAATGCAATTGCCGCAAGCCGGCGACCGGAATGTTCAAGGAGATCTCCGATCGCTTTGGCCTGGAGCTGAACGGCGTGCCGGCGATCGGCGATTCGCTTCGTGATTTACAGGCGGCAGCCGAAGTCGGTGCCATACCGATTCTGGTACTTTCAGGCAAAGGTAAAAAGACCAGGGCGAAGGGAGGGTTGCCGGAAAACACGCGGATTTTTTCGAATCTCTCAGCGGCCGTTGATGCGCTGACACAATGAACTCGATTTTGGTAGTGCTCCGCTCGACGCTATATGGTCTATTGCAAATCATCATTACACCGCTTTATTTTGTAATCATACTCGCTTCGTTTCCGCTCTCCCCGCTCAGCCGCTATCGCATCACTTCCGGCTGGGCGCACCTGATGCTGTTTTTGCTCCGTGTTATCTGTGGCATCCGGTATCGCGTGATCGGTGCAGAACATATTCCCCAAACGCCCAGCATTGTGCTCTCCAAGCATCAATCGGCGTGGGAGACACTCGCGTTTCAGCTGATATTCCCGCCCCAGGTGTGGGTCCTGAAAAAAGAGTTGTTGCTGGTTCCGTTTTTTGGCTGGGGATTGGCCATGACCAGCCCCATCGCGATCGATCGCAGCTCGAAAAAAGCAGCGCTGAGACAGATCGTCAGTCAAGGGAAAGACCGGCTCAAGCGGGGGTTCTGGATAGTGGTTTTCCCGGAAGGCACGCGTATAGCGCCCGGCGAAAAAGGCAGATACGGCATTGGCGGCGCATGGCTTGCGACGCATACCGGCGCGCCGGTCGTATCGGTGGCGCATAACGCAGGACGGTTCTGGGGTAAGAACGCGCTTATCAAACTGCCCGGTACGATTACCGTAAGTATCGGCGCACCGATCGATCCCACAGGGATGGACCCTGGCGACCTCAACGCCAGCGTGGAATCATGGATTGAAGCAGAGGTGGCACGCATCGATAGCCCCACTTCAGGCAATCGCGAATCCAGCCGTTAATTCCATCGTGTTTCAGTTCCGCACTTATGACTGCTAGAGTTTTTTCCAACTTGACCTTCACTTGGTAAGGTTCCTATTGCCGGATTCAGGATAATGCATGACGACAAGAAACCACTGCCTCAACGTATAAACCAGCATCCAAACCAACGTCCAAAGACAAGCAAACTTGCAGCAAGCGAGCAACGCCGTATCAACCTGAATGGCAAGGATGTCGCGTATGTCCTCATGCGCTGCAGGCGAAAAACCATCGGCATGAAAATCAACAGTGAGGGGTTAACGGTTCGTATTCCGCCGAGAGAACCTTTGTGCTGGGTCGAATCGGTCTTGCAAAAGCGAGCCGATTGGATCGTAAAAAAACTCGACGAATGGAAGAATAAAAAATCCAGCAAGCCCATGTGGGCCGATGGTGCAATTTTCCCATTGCTGGGCGAACCTTGGCAGGTGAGGATTACCCCTGCCAGGGTTGTGCAAATGGTCCCGGCCACCGTGAACACAGGACTGGAGGAGACGCAGTTGAAATTTCCGCTGCCATCCCTGCTGACAGCCCAGCAAATCGAAAAAGCGGTGATGGACTGGTATCGCCATCACGCCATGACATGTTTCAGCGAACGCATCGTGCTGTATGCGCATAAGCTTGGCGTGGCGCTGCCGCAACTACGATTATCACGTGCCAGAACCCTATGGGGTAGTTGCAACTCGCGTGGCATCGTCCATCTCAACTGGCGACTGATCCAGAAACCGCTCGACCTGGTGGATTATGTCGTAGCACATGAGTTGTCGCATCTCATTGAAATGAACCACTCCAAGGCGTTTTGGCAAACGGTGGGGAGCGTATATCCGGGTTATGCGGCCGCTAGAAAGAAGTTGAGGGGGGTTGGGTGATGGTAGGGGTTTCATAAGTTGCAAACTTTGAACTGCCAGCCCGTGCCCGACTCCGATTACTGGAATGTGCCATTACCACTCAAACGAAAATGAAACCGTGGTCTGTCCCTGAGGTCTCCCCTCAAAGTTGCAGGGCTGGGTGATCATATCGCAGTCGCGCAAGCGCGGCGTTAAGCTCTCGCGGTGGGAAGGCAGCCAGCCCATGGCGTACAAGTTGCAGAGCGAGGGAAATGACGGAGAGCACGGGACGGGAACGACGGGTGTTGCTTTGGAATTGGAGATCCAGTTTCCGTGCTTTGCCCGCCTCACCGATCAAGCGTAATACGAACGAGGCGAGACAGGCGATCAGCAGCAGCACACTCAGGCGGTCTTTCTGAATGGATCGGCTGGAATTGAATCCCAGGCCGAAGCGCTCACTCTTCAGATCGCGGAAGGTCTCCTCGATCTGCATGCGTTGGGCATAGACGGCCACAACCGCCTCGGCACTTAAGTGAGCCAGTCCGGGGCATACGACCAAGAGCCATGGCTCTTGCTGCGCGCGGGCATTCTTCAGGCTGTGGCGCGAGCGTGCCACTTTGCCCAGGCGGCCTTTTTTGTGGCGCCCTTGGCGGTGGCGCTTGATCAGCACCAAACGACAAGATATGGGATTGGAACGCACGTATTCGAATTGGCCCAGCGACTGCGCACCCGCTGTGGCCTTGACATATAGCGCCTTGCAGCCCGTCCATGGGCCGCCGCCCATTGGCCGAACCATGTCGCGATTACGGATGCGGCCGATCCAATGCCAGCCCATACGGTTGACCAACTTGAACCATGGCCCCCGAAAACCGGCATCGGTGATCAGGATCGGTATGCAACCGGGCGGCAGGATGGTGGCAAGCCGGGCGAGAAACGCTTTGTGCACGTGTGGCGCCGTGGCGCACGATTGCGGGTGTACTTGCTCATACAGGGTTATGCTGCGGCCTTCGACTGCCATTGAGGCACGCAACAGTTGCCAGCGCCGGTCGGGCGTCAAGTCCGACCAATCGATGATAATCAGCGGTGTCGTCACGCCCGTCAGACGTCGCCGGGCGAGTGCCTCATACAGTCCTGGCGTTTCGGTGTGCAGCGCGCGATTACCCAGCAGACGGTCGATGCGCTTGATGTTGTGCTTGACCGCGACAGGACCAGGCAATGCCCGGCCCAGATCACTCAATGCCAGCCGGCTACCCGATACCACCGCCTCGACGGTAGCCAGTAGACTTGCAATACGCTTCGCGTGGACTTCTGGACAGCTTTCAGTAAGGATGTTGTGTAACATGGTCAACGCATGCATGGCAGTTTCTCCTTCGCAGTTTGGACGCTACGAAAGAGACACTAAACCTGCCGTGCATGCGCTGTTTTTACATTAACAATACATCACATCATATTGAGATGACGATATTATTTGAGGGGAGACCTCAGGGTCTGTCCCCAATTCTGCGGTGATAGCCGCAATTGGCGCAGAACTCATCCAGGATGGGTTTCTTGTCTTTCTTGCGCGATTGGCGATAACGTCGTCGGATCGCTTCCAGATATTCACGCCGGGCACTCTTTACCATATCAAGGTCTCCTTTTCGGTAACCTCCAATATGGCGCCACGTTATTTCTTAGAATACCTTTCGGTTACATTTAATGTGGCGCAATTCGAGGCAATTCGCAGTACAGTCTTTCGCCCTGATATTGAACTACAATGAGGTGATTAAATATTAATTAAATGAAAGGAAAGAATGGACGGCTCTTGCGACATGCATAGCTCTTCCGTATCGCAGGTAAGGGTGAAACCAACGTGAAGATTGAACTTATTGTGGCGCTTATCGCGGGAGCGGTTGGCTTTACCGCCTCCAGGGGGCTTGTCCATTTGGGGGCAGTCCTAC
>CAWKMH010000042.1:0-14877 GCA_963850515.1 uncultured beta proteobacterium | reverse complement strand
AGTTGACGACTACGCCATCACGCTTGGCTTGTGGAGTTAATGCTTTCGGCCTAAAGCAACCTTCAAGGCTTCAGCATCCAGCAGCGACTCGGCGAGAAGCTTCTTGAGCTGAGTGTTCTCTGCTTCAAGGCCTCGCAACCGTTTGGCGTCCGGTATTGTCATTCCCCAAACTTGGCACGCCAGGTGTAAAACGACGCATCGCTAAAGCCATGCTGCCGACACAATTCCCTGACCGCAAACCCCCATCCGCCTGTTTCAAAACCCCAATAATCTGTTCGTCTGTAAATCGCTTCTTCACCTCCGTCCTCCTCTCGAAAAACGAACTTTACTAGATTTCAACTGGCACTTTTCACTTTTTAGGGAAAGCACATCATCACCAATAAGCCCCCTTGCGGGAAACCAGTATCAAAAGTTTTATGGAGCTTTCCTCGATGGACGCCTGAATATCCATGGCTTTCGACCTCAAGCAACCGGGGAGGCCCTCAGGGCCAGACACCACTATTTCACTTCCGAATACGAATACTGCAAGTAGCAACTCACCAGTCGTTTACGGTATAGTCCTTCCGATTTGAAAAACTGACAGCACGCAACCCCCACCCGGTGAAAAAAGAAAACCGGCACCGCATCATCTTGAGTGATTGGAAGTGATAAAAACGAGTAACCCGCCCCAAAATTTTTCTACACTCCCTCCCGATTGTGTGTTGAACGCGCTGGAAAGCGTGGGCTTCTACAGCGATGGCCGCCTGTTGGCGCTCAACAGCTACGAGAACCGTGTCTATCAGATCGGCATGGAAGAGAGCGCGCCGCTGGTGGCAAAATTTTATCGCCCCGAACGCTGGACGGACGCCGCGATATTGGAAGAACACGCCTTCGTTCAGGAGTTGGCCGAGCGCGAAATCCCCGTCGTGCCCGCGCTGGTGCTGAATGGAAAAACCCTGCACCATTTTGAAGGATTCCGCTTCGCTGTTTTTCCAAAACATGGTGGCCGTGCCCCCGAACTGGAAAACCGCCACACGCTGGAGTGGATGGGGCGATTCCTCGGACGCATCCACGCCATTGGCGCACTCAAGCCGTTTCGCGAACGTCCCTCACTGGATATAGCCAGCTTCGGCGAACAACCGCGGGACTATTTGCTAACGCATGAATTCATTCCGGCCGATCTCAATGCAGCCTATCGCAGTGCGGTGAATCAGGCGCTGGATGGCGTTCGCCACTGCTTTGCGCGCGCGGGTGACGTGAACGCCTTGCGCCTGCATGGTGACTGTCATGCGGGCAATGTGCTTTGGACGGACGACGGTCCGCACTTTGTGGATTTTGATGACAGCCGCATGGGACCGGCAGTGCAGGACCTGTGGATGTTGTTGTCGGGGGACCGCTCCGATATGGTACGGCAATTGAGCGACGTGTTGGCCGGATATGAGGATTTTTGCGATTTCGACCAACGCGAATTGCATCTGGTCGAGGCGCTACGCACGCTGCGCCTGATTCATTATGCAGCGTGGCTAGCGCAGCGCTGGGATGATCCCGCCTTCAAGCAGGCGTTCCCGTGGTTCAACACCCAGCGCTATTGGCAGGATCGCATCCTTGAGTTGCGCGAACAGATCGCGCTGATGGATGAGCCGCCGCTGTGGCAGGCGTAACGTTGCTCACATGTGTTCATGTTGTGGCAAAAAAAAATAATTTGAGAAATTCAGACAAATCTTGCGGCTTTCTGTGGATATGGATATAGACGCGAAAACGATGTGCTGCCCATGCGGCTGCGCAGAGGAAACAGCGAAAACGATGGGAACCCGGCCGCGCTCCTCTTCATCGGACCGCAACAAAACATATGTCGGCTGCTGCGGCCGCTATCTGGATGATGGCGAAGCGGCTCCCACTGCAGAAGCATTGATGCGCTCACGCTACACCGCCTATACCCTCGGTCGTGAAGATTATCTGCTGAGGACCTGGCACCACAGTACACGTCCCTCTTCACTTGAACTTGCAAACAAACCGCACAGCGCGCACTGCAAATGGCTGGGGCTGGAAGTGAGGCGTCATGAACAGCTAGAGCCGGACAGTATGTTGGTGGAATTTGTGGCGCGCTATAAGGTGGACGGTCGGGCGCGTCGTTTGCATGAAATCAGCCGTTTTGTGCGCGAGGCCGGGCAGTGGTTCTATATTGATGGCGAAGTACCTGAGATTCTGAAGCGGAGCAACCAGTCTTCTTAAGCGTTATAAATGTCAGATCGCAGTCGTTACGGTAAACGTAATTGCAGTAGACGTAGGGCGACAATAAGCGAAGCGCATTGCGCCGTATGAGAATCTTCTCGAACTATTGCCATGCATGACTATTATAGAGTCGCGTCTAATTTCATTGCGTCATCGAACTCCCGCCCAGAAATGCTGCGTTTCAATCCGGCGCGGTTGATCAAAAGCGCGTTTTCCAAGACCTTACCAACCATTATCCAAGTGATGTTTCAAATTGACGGTGCAATGCACTTCGCTTATTGCACCCTACTTCTTATTCTTATCGCCGGAAGATTACTCCGCAAAAAACTCCCGCACCTTGTCCATCCATGATTTGGCACGGGGGCTGTGGCGAGGACCGTCTTCCTGATTGATCACTTCCAGTTCCTGCAACAACTCTCTCTGACGCGCCGTGAGCTTGACCGGGGTCTCCACTACCACATGACATAATAGATCGCCCTGGTTATTGCTGCGCACACCTTTGATGCCCTTGCCGCGTAACCGGAATATTTTCCCACTCTGAGTTTCAGCGGGAATCCTGATTTTGGCGTGGCCGTCGAGCGTAGGAATTTCGATTTCCCCGCCGAGCGCGGCAGTGGTAAAGCTGATGGGCATTTCGCAGTGCAGATCATTGTGGTCGCGCTGAAAGACAGAATGAGGGGAGAGCTGGATAACGACATACAAATCCCCCGGAGGACCATTGTTGACCCCGGCTTCACCCTCCCCGGATAAACGGATACGGTCGCCTTCATCCACCCCGGCAGGAATCTTTACCGATAGGGTCTTATGGTTGCTTGACGCGCCCCGAACCGCCGCACGTAGCGCATGGGCTCGAGATAAATTTCCCGCTTCCATGGCATTTGGGGCAGGTTTGCTGAATCGAGAAAAACCCTTGCTGCATCCTGACCTGGCCGTGACCGTTGCAGGTGGGGCATGTAACGGGTGAAGTACCGGGCTTGGCGCCATTCCCATGGCAGGTTCCGCACGCATCCATCGTCGGGATGCGGATCTTGGTTTCCGTACCGCGTGCCGCCTGTTCCAGCGAAATTTCCAGGTTATAGCGCAGGTCCGCACCGCGATAGACATTGGCCTGCCCTCCACGCCCCCCGAAGAGGTCGCCGAATATATCGCCGAATGCGTCGGAAAATCCCTGGGCACCCGCGCCCGCCATATTGGGATCCACGCCGGCATGGCCATGCTGGTCGTATGCTGCGCGCTTCTTCGAGTCCGACAGTATTTCGTAGGCTTCCTTGGCCTCCTTGAAATGCTCTTCCGATTTGGGATTATCCGGATTGCGGTCCGGATGATGTTTCATCGCCAGTCTGCGATAGGCTTTTTTTATATCCTCTTCGCTGCTGTCGCGGTTAACGCCCAGAACTTCATAGTAATCGCGTTTGTTCATGTCAGTTTTAATGGAAAATCGGAAGTGCGGAGACGATAGCCGATACTGCTTTGCCTATTCCCGTAATAGGCAAAACGCAGAATGCAGAAGAATGGCTCTCCGCATTCTGCGCTTTGACGTTTCTGTGCTTACTTATTTCTTGTTCTTGACTTCTTCAAACTCGGCATCTACTACCTCGCCTTCAACAGGTTTTTCGCCCCCGCCATGTGAAGCGTGCTCCGCACCCGGCTGAGCCTGCTGACCCTGCTCTTGCGAATACATCTTCTCCGCCAGTTTATGCGAGACCTCGGCCAGGGCCTGAGTCTTGGCCTCGATGACATCCTTGCTATCCGATTTCAGCGCATCCTCCGCATCCTTCAGCGCATCTTCTATTTTGGATTTTTCATCGGCATCCAGTTTTTCGCCATGCTCTTTCAATGTTTTTCTCACCGAATGGATCATGGCATCACACTGGTTGCGGGCGGTGACCAGTTCCAGCGTTTTATGATCCTCTTCGGCATGCGCCTCCGCATCTTTGACCATGCGCTGTACTTCCTCATCCGAGAGGCCGGAGCTTGCCTGAATCTTGATTTTATTTTCCTTCCCCGTCGCCTTATCCTTGGCGGATACGTGCAGTATGCCGTTTGAATCGATATCGAATGCCACCTCGATTTGCGGCATGCCGCGCGGTGAAGGCGGAATATCGCTCAGATTGAATTGACCGAGGCTCTTGTTGCCGGACGCCATCTCGCGCTCACCTTGCAGTACATGAATGGTCACGGCAGTCTGATTTTCCTCGGCCGTCGAAAATACCTGTTGCGCCTTGGTCGGAATGGTGGTGTTTTTCTGAATCAACTTGGTCATCACACCGCCCAGCGTTTCGATGCCCAACGATAACGGGGTAACATCCAGCAGCAGCACGTCCTTGACCGAACCCTGCAACACACCGCCTTGAATGGCCGCACCGACCGCCACCGCTTCGTCCGGATTGACGTCCTTGCGCGGTTCCTTGCCGAAAATTTCCCTGACCTTATCCTGAACCTTGGGCATACGGCTCTGCCCGCCCACCAGAATAACGTCATCGATATCGGAAATCTTTACCCCGGCATCCTTGATAGCAATCCGGCAAGGTTCCATGGTTCGGTCGATCAACTCTTCCACCAGGCTTTCCAGCTTAGCCCGGGTAATTCTCACCGCGAGATGTTTCGGTCCCGAAGCATCCGCCGTAATGTAGGGCAGGTTGACCTCCGTTTGCTGACTGGATGAAAGTTCAATCTTGGCTTTTTCCGCCGAATCCTTTAGCCGTTGCAGTGCAAGCATGTCTTTTTTCAGATCTATGCCGGTTTCCTTCCTGAATTCATCCACCAGGTATTCGATGATGCGCGAGTCGAAATCCTCGCCGCCCAGGAAGGTATCTCCGTTCGTGGCCAACACTTCAAACTGGTGCTCACCCTCCACTTCCGCGATTTCGATAATGGAAATATCGAAAGTGCCACCGCCCAGATCGTACACGGCGATCTTGCGGTCACCCTCTTTTTTATCCATGCCGAAAGCCAGGGCTGCCGCAGTCGGTTCATTGATGATGCGCTTGACTTCCAGGCCGGCGATGCGTCCCGCGTCTTTTGTCGCTTGACGCTGGGAATCGTTGAAATAGGCAGGAACGGTAATAACGGCTTCGGTAACGGGTTCACCCAGATAATCCTCCGCGGTCTTTTTCATTTTTATCAACACTTGTGCCGATATTTCCGGCGGGGCGATCTTCTTGCCGCGCACCTCTATCCAGGCGTCATTGTTGTCGGCCTTTACAATGCTGTAAGGCACCATTTTGATATCCTTTTGCACCATCTCCTCGTTGAACCGGCGTCCAATCAGGCGTTTCACCGCGAACAACGTGTTCTTGGGATTAGTGACCGCCTGACGTTTGGCTGAAGCACCCACCAGAATTTCGCCATCTTCCGTATAGGCGACAATGGACGGTGTTGTACGAGCCCCCTCTGAATTTTCTATGACCTTGGGCTTGCCGTTTTCGATGACAGCCACACATGAGTTGGTGGTACCGAGGTCAATGCCGATAATTTTTGCCATGATTTGGATCCTTGTTAGTAGTTGGTATCGAATATTCGGCTATGCGATATATTCGTCTGTGCAGAAAATGGGGATCAAGATTGTAATTTCAAGTCTCTCCGGCCTTGGAAACAGACACTAATGCCGGTCGAATCACCCGGTCGTTCAAAACGTAACCTTTCTGCATCACCTGTACTACCGTATTGGGGGCAAGATCGGAATTTACCGTGCACATAGCCTGATGCAGATGTGGATCAAATTTCGCACCTTCCGGATTGATCACCTTGATATTGAATTTTTCGAAAACGGTAGTCAGTTGCTTTAGCGTCAATTCCATTCCGCTTTTGAAATTCTCGACCGTCGCGTTTTCCACCGCCAACGCAGCTTCCAGGCTGTCCATCACTGCGAGCAGTTCAGTGGAAAAGTTCTCTACTGCATATTTATGGGCGCTGGCAATGTCTATCTGCGCACGCTTTCTTATATTCTCCGCATCTGCCTTGGCGCGCAACCATGCATCATGATGCTCCTCCGCATCGAGTTCGGCTTTTTTCAGTAACTGTTCCATACTCGGCATCGATTCTGTCGCCGGTTCCGGCGTCTTGTCTTCGTTGACTTTGGCTTCAGACGCGCTTGTTTCATCCGTCGCTGCAGTCAGTTCCGTCGGGTCTGATTGGGGTCGATTCAATTCCGTCATGGCGCTTCTCCTAATTTCGTTCATCACTATATCGGGATAGTTTTTTCAATTTCAAGCTCTACATCTGGGACTTAAAGGAAATCGGCTGCGATTCTCAAGCCGACAGGCTGCTGGAGAATATCACGGCAGGCAGCAAGCCTCGGTTGGGCATGTTACTGAAAGACCGGCAAGCCTCACGGGCGTTGCGCCTGCCTTGTACCCATGTGCCAAGCCGAAGATCGGAAATTCCCGGTCAGGCTCAGAATCAACTGTCTTCAATGCCGATTTTTCGGGCCAGCGCAGCGGCATCGCCAATATAATTCTGCGGCATCATTTTGCGTAAGCGTATTTTTTCGCTTTCCGGCAGGGTGAGATCATCGATAAATTCTGTGCAATGTCTCTTTATTGATACCCTCTTTGCCGCGAGTCAACTCTTTCAACTGCTCATACGAATCCGGTATGCCATGGCGGCGCATTACCGTCTGGATCGGCTCGGCCAAGACTTCCCAGGCATTTTCCAGATCTTCCATCAAACGTTCCGGATTGACTTCCAGCTTGCTCAATCCGTTGCTGCAGGAGCCATATGCCAGCAATGTATGCCCCAACGCCACCCCCATGTTGCGAAGCACAGTGGAGTCCGTTAGATCACGCTGCCAGCGGGATATCGGAAGCTTCTCGCTCAAATGGCGCAACAGGGCGTTGGCGATGCCGAGATTGCCTTCGGAGTTTTCGAAATCTATCGGATTGACCTTGTGCGGCATCGTTGAGGAGCCAATTTCACCTTCTCTGGTTTTTTGCTTGAAGTAGGCAAGAGAGATATACCCCCACATGTCGCGATTAAAATCCAGCAGCACCGTATTGACACGGGCATAGGCGTCAAACAACTCCGCCATTGCGTCGTGCGGTTCGATCTGCGTCGTGTAGGGGTTGAATTTCAGGCCAAGTTTTTCTACAAACTCCTGCGCGAATTTTTCCCAGCCGAAAGCGGGGTATGAAGCGAGATGGGCGTTGAAGTTGCCTACCGCGCCATTGATTTTTCCCAGTATGGCCACGCCCGCCAGCCGTTCACGCGCCCGCAGCAGGCGATATGCGAAATTGGCAAGTTCCTTGCCAACTGTAGTGGGGGTGGCGGGTTGACCATGCGTTCGGGCAAGCATGGGCGTATCAGCCATTGCATGCGCCATCTGTATGAGCCTGCTGATGATTTTTTCCAATGCCGGCAACATCACCCTGTCGCGGCTGTGCATCAGCATCAATCCGTGAGACAGATTATTGATGTCTTCCGACGTACACGCAAAATGGATGAATTGCGCGATTCGCGCGACCTCGGCATTCTTTATCAGATGCTCCCTGAGCCAGTACTCGACCGCCTTGACGTCGTGATTGGTTCTTGCTTCGATGAATTTGACCGCTCCGCGTCGGCCTCGGAAAAATTCGTCGCGAGAGCATCGAGCTGTGCAATGGTGGCGGGAGAAAATGGCGGGGCCTCGGCGATGCCTGGTGCGTTGCTCAAGGCCTTGAGCCATTCTATTTCCAACTGGACACGGTACCGGATCAGCGCAAACTCGCTGAAATACGGCCTCAGGTCTGCGACCTTTGCGCTATAACGCCCATCCAGGGGAGAGAGTGCGGTGAGAAAAGATGAATTCATGTTCTGTTTCCGGGTTATTGTCACCGGTAGGGCATTCTAGCAGCCTGTCGGACTTAAAGGAAATCGGCTGCAAAAGCGTCTGGACGGTTCATATTCGCGGCCTTTCGGCAAACAGAAATAACTACGGTCTTCATTATCCTCAAAACCCGACCTCACCCGTTCACTTTTCCGCTGCGATTCTTAAGCCCGACAGGCTGCCGGCATACGCACTCGCTCGGACTATGTCATGCACCGCGCTGCCGAAAGCCGATATAATGCCTTTTGATAATTCCCCTCAAGGCTGATCATGAAGCTTATCGGATCGCTCACGAGTCCTTACGTTCGCAAGACGCGCATCGTTCTGGCTGAAAAACATATTGGTTATACTTTTGAGCTGGAGGCCCCCTGGAACGCCGATAGTCACGTATCGGATCACAACCCGCTTGGAAAAGTGCCGGTGCTGATTATGGATGACGGGACCAGCTTGTTCGACTCGCGCGTGATTGTCGAGTATCTCGATAGTGTCAATCCAGTATCCCGTTTACTTCCTGAATCCAACCGGCGCAGAATCATGGTCAAGCGCTGGGAGGCGCTAGCGGACGGCATTTGTGACGCCGCCGCCGCGATATTCCTCGAACGTAAACGGAATGACGCGCAACAAAGCGTGGAGTGGATTTCCCGCCAGCAGGAAAAAGTGATACGGGGCCTGGAAACCGCTGCTCACGAACTGAGTGATAAAAAATGGTGCGACGGGAACGTCTATACGTTGGGCGATATTGCATTGGGATGCGCGCTGGGTTACCTGGCTTTTCGGTTTCCTCAAATCGACTGGCGAGATACCTTTCCCAATCTTGCCGATCTTTCCGACAGGCTGGAAAAGCGCGCTGCCTTCATGGAGACAGTCCCGGTAGCCTGATAAATGGCTCAGGGAATCCTTACTCGCATTCCCTCGCTTGATCGTCTGTAATTATCCCTCCCCCAAGACATACCTTGCTCTCATAAACCACCACGGATTGTCCCGGTGTCACCGCCCACTGCGGCTGAGCAAATTCGATTTCGCATTTGCTGTCGATCGACATAAGCGATCGCACAAGGCGCATCCGCCTGGCGATAACGGGTCTTGGCCGCATAAACCCAGTTGCAATGGGGCGCATCTGCCGCTTATCCATGTCAGTTCGGCCGCGGTAAGCGAGGGCCTGAATAAATCAGGATGATCGTGACCCTGTACCACGATCAGGACATTTCGCGCCATATCCTTGTTCGAAACGAACCAGGGTTCGCCACCCCCCTCTCTTGTTCCGCCAATGCCCAATCCCTGCCGCTGGCCGATGGTGTAGTACATCAAGCCGGTGTGCCCGCCCATGACGTTGCCAGCCGGCGTCTTTATCTCGCCCGGCTCATGCGGCAGGTAGCGATGGAGAAACTCCCTGAAAGGCCGTTCACCGATAAAACAAATCCCGGTGCTGTCTTTCTTGGAAAAATTGGGCAATTTGTAATCTCTGGCAATCTTGCGTACGTCGCGCTTGTAAAGATGACCGATCGGAAATAGGGTCCGGGATAACTGCGCCTGGTTCAAACGATAGAGAAAATAGCTCTGGTCCTTGGTTCCATCCTCACCTTTCAGCAACTGGAACATTCCGTCTTTCTTGCGCACCTGGGCATAATGACCGGTAGCGATAAAATCGGCGCCGAGCCCGGCCGCGTGATCCAGAAATGCCTTGAACTTGATCTCGGCATTACATAGCACATCCGGATTGGGCGTTCTCCCGCCTGGTATTCCGCCAGAAAATGGCTGAATACGCGCTCCTTGTACTCGGCCGAGAAATTTACCGCTTCCAGGGGAATCCCTATGATATCCGCAACCGATGCGGCATCGATCAAATCCTGCCGGGACGAGCAGTATTGGTCGGTGTCGTCATCTTCCCAGTTCTTCATGAAGAGGCCGATAACGTCATATCCCTGTTGCTTCAACAAGTAGAGCGGCGACAGAGGAATCAACCCCGCCAGACATTCCCACTACTACGCGCTGTTTTGCTCATGCTTTAATACCTAAACCCGGCAATGGGTGAAAGGATTTCCAGTGGATAAGCTTTCCCGCCAGATGGTCTTCGATGCATTTCATGACTAGTGGACTACGATGGCAATAGGTCATTTCGCGGATTTCATCGATGCCGAACCACCCCGCGCGCACTATACCCGTATCAAACGCCCGATCTGGATCATAATCGACGACGGAACCGGAAAAAGCAAAACGAATGAAGGTCATGTTTTCCGTCTCGGAATGCCAGTGATAGATGCCCAGGACCGATTGGGGGACAAATGTGTAACCCGTTTCCTCCAGGGTTTCCCGAATTGCGCCCTGGATGATCGATTCGCCCGGCTCCAGGTGACCCGCCGGCTGATTGAACAGTAAGCCGCCGCTCGTTTGCTCCTCGACCAGCAAGTATTTTCCTTCTCTTTCGACAACTGCTGCAACCGTACGTTGGGTTTCCAGATCATGATTCTTTAACTTCGTTTATTGGAAATAACGGAATCATGGATATATCGCAGCCCGCATTCTAGCGCCCTGATCAGTGGAAAGAAACAGCAAGTGGGATGGGACCTCTCTCCGACGAGGCTATTTGTACATAGGCTCGGAAATATCGCCGTTAACGATTTTTCCTGGAAGTCGTTTTCCGAGAAATCGAATTATACAATGTCATATTCTGTCGAGATAACGCAGGTAACCCGGCGCTGAAGCCGTACGCTTTGTCACATTCACTTGGTAACGTCGATTCCCGGTTCGGCAAATAAAGCATGTTAGCGCTCTCTTCCAAACCCGGGTAAAATGTATAGATTTGACTAGCCAGTTTTCCGTTACTCGTTTACTGTTTACGCAGACTCCACCGTCAACCGCTCCACCACCGAACATTATATTGGAGAAATCATGTATCAGCACATCAGCACGCCAGCCGAAGGCACGAAAATCCGCGTAAACGCAGATTTTTCCCTGAGTGTGCCGGATAACCCCGTTATTCCCTTTATAGAAGGCGACGGTATCGGCGTGGATATTACGCCGGTAATGAAGGAAGTAGTGGATGCCGCGGTGAGCCGAGCTTATGGAGGCAAACGCAAGATTTCCTGGATGGAAATTTATGCCGGCGAGAAAGCCACGCGTATTTATGGTGAAAATGTCTGGCTGCCGGATGAAACACTGCAAGCCGCGAAAGAGTATGTGGTCTCGATCAAGGGGCCGCTGACCACCCCGGTAGGAGGCGGTATTCGCTCCATTAACGTCGCTTTGCGGCAGGAACTGGATTTGTACGTATGCCTGCGTCCTGTTCGCTATTTTCAGGGAGTTCCCAGCCCGTTGAAAAACCCGGAAAAAACCGATATGGTAATTTTCCGCGAAAATTCGGAAGACATTTATGCCGGTATTGAATGGGAAGCCGGGTCGGAAAGTGCAAAAAAGATCATCGATTTTTTAACGAGCGACATGGGTGTTACCAAGATACGCTTCCCGCAAACCTCAGGGATCGGCATCAAGCCCGTCTCCCGGGAGGGCACCGAGAGGCTGGTACGCAAGGCAATACAGTACGCAATCGACAACAAGCGGCACTCCGTAACACTTGTGCACAAAGGCAATATCATGAAATTCACCGAGGGCGCCTTCAAAAACTGGGGCTATGAACTTGCCGCAAGAGAATTCGGGGCCAGCCTGCTCGACGGCGGCCCGTGGATGAAGCTGCCCGGAGGACAAGGGAGGGATCGTTATCAAGGACGTGATCGCCGACGCTTTTCTGCAACAGATTTTGCTGCGGCCGGAGGAATACGATGTCATCGCCACACTGAATCTGAACGGTGACTACATTTCCGATGCGTTGGCGGCGCAGGTGGGCGGCATCGGCATCGCCCCCGGAGCAAACCTGAGCGACTCTATCGCCATTTTCGAGGCAACCCATGGCACCGCGCCCAAATATGCGGGCAAAGATCAGGTTAATCCGGGCTCCATCATTCTATCCGCGGAGATGATGCTGCGGCATATGGGCTGGACTGAAGCCGCGGATCTGATTATTGCGGCGATGGAAAAAACCATTCAGGATAAGATTGTGACTTACGACTTTCGCGCGCCAGATGGCCGGACGCGCAGAAAGTCTCTTGTTCGGCATTCGGGCAAGCGCTGATCGAGCGGATGTAACCTTTGCACAAGGCTTGCATATTAGGCCAAGGTCAATGGCAAGACCGTGGCGAGGTGTCGCTATCGACCAAGATTTAACTTTGGCGTGCGCAACACGGGGAGAATCGGGAGAGATTAAAAAAGCCGCCGTTGCGCGGGATGAATTCCCGGAGGCAATGTGCGGTCGTTCTACCTTACAGAAGCGCTTTCTGTGAAAACTGCTTTGACTGTATAACCCGGGGTGAAAACCTGCCGGATTACGCAAGGATCTGCAATTGGATTACAAACTGGTCGCGGCTTGCCACGCCAGCATGAAACCGTTAAGCAGACTGAATATTTGATGCTTGCTTACCCTTCGGACCCTGGGTAACCTCAAAGGTTACTTTTTGACCTTCTTTGAGAGTTTTGAACCCGGACATATTGATTGCGGAGAAGTGGGCGAATAAATCTTCGCTGCCATCATCCGGTGTAATGAAACCGAAACCCTTTGAGTCATTGAACCATTTTACTGTACCAGTTGCCATTTTTGCTTCCTATAAAAAAAACCGGGCCGGAAACCCGAACACTGTTTGAGTTTCAAGACCGCAAAACGGCTGTAACCGGTACTGCAGAGAACTTGAAGCCAAACGCCAAGAGCTGTTTTACGCAAATCCAGTGTTCAAGTCAAGTAGCTCAATGCACTTATTTTATAGAAGTGCAACAGAATAATTTTCTCAAGGTACTTGAATATTTCAGCCGCAATCATCAAATATTATATAAGAGGCAGAGATTTGCCTATATTTCCGCTCTAACTGATGAATAGAAGACTAGGAGCATGGCAGCAGGAAATCATGGAGATGTTGTACTGGAGGCTAAAAAGAGTAAACTCAAACCGCCACCCATGTTTAAGGTGATTTTGCTGAATGATGATTTCACGCCGATGGATTTCGTGGTGGTTGTGTTGCAAACTTTTTTTTCAAAGAACCGAGAACAGGCAACGCAAATCATGCTCAAAGTCCATATGGATGGGGCGGGAGTATGTGGAGTTTATCCCAATGATGTGGCTACCACCAAAGTTGAGCAGGTGGTCGCATTTGCGAGGCAGCATCAACATCCGCTAAGGTGCGTGATGGAGGAGACCTGAAATGATTGCTCAAGAATTAGAAGTAAGTTTACATATGGCATTTGTCGAATCGCGACAGAAGCGGCACGAGTTCATTACGGTCGAGCATCTGTTACTGGCCCTGCTCGACAATCCGACCGCCGCAGAAGTACTGCGCGCCTGCTCGGTGGATATGGACGATTTACGCCGGCTGCTGACCGAGCATGTTACCGAAAACACACCGACCGTGGGCGGCAGTGGCGAAGTAGATACCCAGCCTACGCTTGGTTTTCAGCGCGTCATCCAGCGCGCGATTCTGCATGTCCAGTCTTCCGGGAAAAAAGAAGTTACTGGCGCCAATGTACTGGTAGCGATATTTGGCGAAAAGGATTCCCACGCGGTTTATTTTCTTCATCAGAAAGGCGTAACCCGGCTCGATGTGGTGAACTATATTTCTCACGGCATCAGTAAAGTTCCGCAGGGAAGCACGCCAAAACCGAAAGCGAAGGCGATACCGAGCAGGAAATGAGCGCGGGGGCGCGCTGGAAAGTTATGCGGTCAACCTCAACTCTCTGGCGATGGCAGGCAAGATCGATCCGCTTGATCGGGCGGGAGCGGGAACTGGAGCGCCTGATACAGACGCTATGCCGCCGGCGCAAGAATAACCCCTTATTGGTAGGGGAAGCAGGCGTAGGCAAAACGGCTATCGCTGAAGGTCTGGCGCGGCGAATTATCGAAAACGACGTTCCCGAGATTCTTGCACACCATCAGGTCTATGCGCTGGACATGGGCGCACTGCTGGCGGGTACCAAATACCGGGGTGATTTTGAGCAACGCCTGAAGGCAGTGCTGAAACAGTTGCTCGAGAGTTCCAACGCCATACTTTTCATTGACGAAATTCACACGCTGATTGGGGCCGGCGCGGCTCCGGCGGTACGCTGGATGCCTCCAATCTGCTTGAAACCGATACTTAATACCGGGCCACTGAAATGCATCGGCGCCACCACCTACAGCGAATATCGCGGCATCTTTGAAAAGGATCATGCGCTTTCGCGCCGTTTTCAGAAAATCGATGTGCTTGAACCGAGCGTGGATGAAACGGTCTCTATATTACGTGGCCTGAAAGCGCGCTATGAGGCGCATCATGGTGTCAAATATACCGCTATCGCGCTTACGACCGCTGCGGAATTGTCAGCACGCTTTATTAACGACCGGCATCTGCCTGACAAGGCGATCGATGTGATCGACGAAGCCGGCGCGGCGCAGCGTGTTTTGCCGAAATCGAAGCAACGCAAGGTGATCAGCAGGCATGAGATCGAGAGCATCATTGCCAAGATTGCACGCATTCCGGCCCAGAATGTTTCCAGTGATGACCGGAACACTTTGAAGACGCTCGACCGTGACCTGAAAGCGGTGGTGTTTGGGCAAGACAAGGCCATCAACGCGCTGACCGCGGCGATCAAAATGGCGAGAAGCGGCCTGGGCAATCCGCAAAAGCCGGTCGGTTCTTTTCTTTTTTCCGGCCCTACCGGAGTTGGCAAAACCGAAGTCGCGCGGCAGCTGGCTTATGCGCTTGGCATCCATCTGCACCGCTTCGACATGTCCGAATACATGGAGCGGCATGCTGTTTCGCGTCTGATCGGCGCCCCCCCAGGCTATCTTC
>CAWKMH010000041.1:0-9900 GCA_963850515.1 uncultured beta proteobacterium | reverse complement strand
ACCCGAGGTCACGGTCTGCCCCAGGCCAAATGGATTGCCGATCGCAACCACGAAGTCTCCGACGTTGAGCCGCTCGGAATCGCCAAGGCGTAAAGCCTGCAGATCCTTTGCCTCGATCTGCAGCACGGCGATGTCCGTGCCTGGATCCGTTCCCACCAGCTTCGCCTGAAACTGGCGTCGATCCTTGAGCGTGACCATCACCTGCCGGGCATTCTTTATCACATGGTAGTTTGTCACGACATAACCGTTTGCTGCATCCACGATAACGCCGGATCCGGCGCTACGCTCGGGGCGCGCCGCCTGGTCGGGGAGATCAAAAAAACGGCGGAAAAATGGGTCGCGAAACAATGGATTGTCTTCGATGGCAGAAGGCGTCAGCACGGAAATATTGACGACCGCCGGGGTCACGTCATGAAGTAGCGGCGCCAACGTAGGCAGGCCATTCTTGCTGTTGGTGAATGGCACAGCGGAGTAGCCGGGCAACGCCACCGCCAGCAAAGCAATGAAACCGGTGTGGAGTAAAATAATCCTAAAGGACTTTTGCATTGATGGGCCGGGTATTTTTGGTGGGGTCAAACGAAATACCTATTCATTCGACTCAGTACTCAAACTCAACATTTCTTCCACTGCCAGTCTCGAATATTTCCGGGTCGAAAGCCTTGTCGCCATCCGCAACAGGCCCGTTTCCAGCCTTGAGCCCGTGAAAATCATAGAGCACCGGATCCGCCAGATGTGAAGGCTGGATATTCTGCAATGCGGTGAACATGGTTTCCAGCCTGCCGGGAAATTTTTTATCCCATTGCTGCAGCATTTCCTTCACCGCCTGGCGCTGAAGATTTTTTTGCGATCCGCACAGATTGCAAGGAATGATGGGAAAATCCTCTATCTCGGCATAAGCCGCCAGATCTTTCTCCTTACAATAGGCCAATGGACGGATCACGATATGCCGCCCATCATCGCTCACCAGCTTGGGCGGCATGGTCTTCAGCTTGCCACCATAAAACAAGTTGAGAAACAGCGTCTCGAGAATGTCGTCCCGATGGTGTCCCAGCGCAATCTTGGTCGCGCCCAGTTCGCCGGCAACACGGTAGAGTACACCGCGGCGCAAGCGCGAGCAGAGACTGCAGGTGGTTTTACCTTCCGCAATGACGCGTTTCACCACGCTATAGGTATCCTGCTCGACAATCGAAAGGGCATTTCGATACTGGTGAGGTATCCCGGCAATACGTGCTCCGGGAAATCCCGGCTGTTTCTGGTCCAGATTCACTGCGATCAATTCGAATTCTATTGGCGCATGCGCCTGCAAATTACGCAGGATATCGAGCAAGGCATAGCTATCCTTACCGCCTGAAAGGCATACCATTACGCGGTCCCCATTCTCGATCATGTTGAAATCCGCAATGGCCGTGCCGACAAGGCGCCTCAACCGCTTATGCAGTTTATTGACATTGTGTTGTTCTTTTCTCGACATCATTCCCATCGCCAACCTCACACTGCACTGATCGGAAAAACCCGCCGTAGCGCTCGAAGACCAAGCATTATTAACTAATCTCCAGGCATTTTCCCAGATTAAGCTCAGTTTGGACAGCGCGGTCCCGGAGAGACGACCGCAACGCTCATGGATCAAGAAAGTTTGCCAGACTGAGCCCTTCACTGACAGGAGCCTGAAGAGCGGATTGCTACTTCCCAGCAGCCTGTCGGACTTAAAGGAAATCGGCTGCAAAAGCGTCTGGCTGGTTTATATTTCGCCGCTTTTTCGGCCAACAGAATAACTATTGGCCTTCAAAATCCGCAAAATCTGCCCTCACCCATCACTTTTTCGCTGCGATTCTTCAAGTCCGACAGGCTGCTAGAGCATTTCGATTTCGCAAATTCTTCATGAGGATTTTTCAATATGAAAAAAATAGATAACCAAGTGAAATGTTATTAGTTTCAATTATAAGTCGCGGCTGGTAACTTTCGTTCGTGTCCACATGCCTCACTTTGGGAAAACGAATGGTAGCGATAGAGAAAATTACGAGTTTGGAAGAAAGAGAGGCGGGATCCGAAAAGTTCGGCAAACAGATACCCATGGATATCAAACAACGAATTCTATTGGCGATCGCCAATATCGAATATGGCTCGGTAGAGATAATCATTCATGGCGGCAAAGTAGTGCAGATCGAGTGTCGCGAAAAAACTCGCATAAGTTAAGGCGCGCCAGCGTGCGCCAAGGCACGTGAAACGCATGCGAAGCCGGTTTGGCCGCGGTGGCGTAATTACACTACCCGAGTCACTCAATCGACCGATAAAAACCGTGGCGCTGGAAGAAGAAAAACTGCCGACCAAGCGATTGGAGGCGATAAACGACAAATCTAGAGTGGCGCCTGACCGGAATATCGGAAGGCGATTCAGGAGAGGGGAAATGAAACTTTATTGGCGAATCATGCTTGTATCTGCAATTTCAATATTGCCGATCGGCGTGATTCAAGCGGATGTGAATACTGGAAAATTCGAAGCGTCGGGAATGAGTAAAGAAGACGCTCGAATTGGCCAAGAAGATGAAGGCGGCAAAATTTTAAAGTCGCAACTTACTGAGCAAACTAATAAAACGGATGCGAAAGAACCACCCGCGCCGAAAGTGGAAAAGAAATCGACAAGCTACTTCAAGCCTTCCAGCAGCTATTCCACCCAACCGGAATCCGATCCGCCTCGATACGTGCAGACTCTCAGCAAAACCGGTATTGAAGCATTTAAGGATATCTACTGGCTGGATATCGGCCTGGACCACCGGACGCGTTACGAATTTCGCAGTAACGATATTCGGCGCACCGACATGAGACTCGACCAGCCTTTTCTGCTGCGCTCGCGCGCATATGTCGGGATAAGGGAAATTCTAGATCCATTTCGGGGCGCTGTCGAGTTTCAGGATTCGCGCCGCTACAACGGCAATTTTCCGCATGACGACCGTGATTTCAACGACTATGAACTGATTCAGGCATATGGCGAGCTCTACTTCAAAAGCGCATTGGGTGAAGACGACCGGAAACAACATCGCCCCATCAGGTTTCGCGTTGGCCGCATGGCATATGAAGCATTGGATCGGCGTCTGATCGGCCGGAACGAATGGCGTAATACCACGAACACGTTCGAGGGTTTTCGACTCAATCTGGGCCAGGAAGCAAACGACTGGGAAGTTGATTTATGGGCTTACCAACCTGTCAAGCGCCTGCTGACCGAGTTTGACGAGCGCATCGAGAATCAGTGGTTCTATGGTGCAATCGGCCATTGGCGGAAGTGGTCTGACATTATCACACTCCAGCCGTATTACATGGGCCTCATGCAGGATGGCAGCAAGACAGGGCAGATCGACCGGCATATTCACGCGCCTGCCCTGAGAGGTTATGGCAAAATAGGGAATACCGGTCTGGACTTCGACTTCAACCTGATCTATCAGTTCGGGCGGAATGGCACGGAAGAACATGAGGCGCATGCTTATATCACTGAGGTGGGATATAACCTCGAGTACAGTTGGAAACCCCGTATCAGCGCGTTTTATGGGTATGCAAAAGCGGCGATCGGCATCCCAATGATGGTGTAAACAATCGCTTTGAGCGGTTCTTTGGTTTTGCGCGGCCCTGGTCGGCGGACGATTACATTGTTTTCGAAAACATCAAGGCGCCCAAAGTCAAGCTTGAGTTTCAGCCGACCGCGGACTTGCGTATAGACGGCGGTTACAGTTGGTTCTGGCTTGCCAGCAGTACGGATCGCTTTAACAATCTCCTTGATGGCAATACGAGCGCGCGTCCCAACCCCGGTTTTAATCGGGATATTACCGGAAGAAGCGGTGATTTCATTGGCCACTCCTTTGATGTCCGTGCACGCTACAAGATTGCGAAACATATCAGCACAACTGTGGGTTACTCACACTTTACAAGCGGCGAGTTCACGCGTAACAGGCAAATAGCGGCGCTTGGCAAAAGCCCCGGCAGTTCCGACTTTTTTTATGTTGAAGTGGTAGTCAGCGCTTTTTAAGCTTTTTAACAAAATTTTGGACTTATCCCCACTAACTCATTAGAGGAATTTATGAAACTCAAACCATGGCTGACAACGGGTCTGCTAATTGGAGGCTTCCTGGCTGGCGGGAGCGCATCAGCGGACAGAACTCTGTTGAATGTCTCCTATGATCCAACGCGTGAGCTTTATCAGGAGTTCAACGCGGCATTCGTGAAGCATTGGGAGACCAAAACCGGGGAAAAGGTCGCCATCAAGCAGTCTCACGGCGGCTCCGGCAAGCAGGCACGGTCCGTCATCGATGGTCTCGATGCTGATGTGGTGACACTGGCGCTGGCCAATGATATCAACGAAATTGCAGAGAAGGCGAAGCTGATTCCAGGAGATTGGCAGAAGCGTTTGCCGCACAACAGCACACCCTACACATCGACCATCGTGCTGCTGGTGCGCAAAGGCAATCCCAAGAATATCAAGGACTGGAACGACTTGGCCAGGCCCGGCATATCGGTAATTACCCCCAACCCCAAAACTTCGGGGGGGGCGCGCTGGAATTATCTGGCGGCCTGGGAGTATGGAAAGCGGAGTTATGGTGATGACGCCAAGGCAAAGGAGTTTGTGGCCAGGATTTACAGGAATGTTCCTGTGCTGGATTCCGGTGCACGAGGTTCTACCACGACTTTCGTGGAACGCGGCATTGGCGATGTCTTCATCTCGTGGGAAAACGAGGCCTTTCTGGCCATCAAGGAGCTTGGTGTCGGTAAATTCGAGATTGTCGCACCCTCGATCAGCATCCTGGCGGAGCCGCCGGTCACAGTGATAGACAAGGTCGTCGACAGGAAGGGCACGCGGGATGTCGCGGAAGCGTATCTCAAGTATCTCTATTCGGAACAAGGCCAGGAAATCGCCGCAAGAAACTTCTACCGGCCCACCGATTCGAAGGTTGCAGCGAAATATGCAGATCGATTCCCTGCCATCAAGCTGTTCAAGATCGATGACGCGTTTGGCGGTTGGAAGAATGCGCATAAGGTGCATTTTGCCGACGGGGGCACGTTCGACCAGATTTATCAGCAATGAAAACTTCGGCTCTTGGCACTAAATCATATATCGGGGGTTGACATGACAGCATTGATCATCGGCGGAGATTACATCGAAACGTTAAGGCGGGAACTCCTCGCACACGGCTTGAGGCGTGTCGAACACTGGGATGGCCGGCAGCCAAGAGTTACTAGGCGCGCGATTCCCCTTAGTGCCAGGCTGGTGGTGATACTGCACGATTATGTCAGCCATGGCGTGTCGAACGCTTTGAAGCAGCAAGCGTATAGAAAAAACATACCGCTGGTGTTCTGCCGGAGCTCGACGCATGACCTGCGCCGAAAGCTGGCGAGACTCGAATTGGCGGAGAGGCCCTGTCGCGGCTGCTACGCAATCGGGTCCGGATTCATGGGTGGATCGATACGCTGGCATCCCGGCAGCTTTACAGGATTGAACCAGGTGAATGCCTGAGGAAGGAGAGGTGTGTGAATATGGAAGCGAAGAATACACGTTATGAGTTCGAGCAAGTCCAGGCAGTTACCGATCATCTTTTGCAGCGTGCGGAAGATGGCTGGATAGTTGGCTATTTTTTAAACAATCAGCTATCCAGCGTCTTTCAGCCGGTATTCGATGCAAGTGAACGCCGTGTGGCGGGGCATTCTGCTTACATCCGTTCCAAGCCGGACCGCGATGCTGTGTTGTCGCCCTGGGGAGTCTTTGCCCTGGCTTCCGAGGACGCTTTACTGGTCAGCGTGGATCGCCTCTGCCGTACGCTGCATGCGATCAATTATTTCAGAGTTGCCTCCGGGCAGGGCAGCCTTTTCGTCAGCGTGCAGCCCCGCCTTCTGGAGAGCGTCAAGGACGATCACGGACTAGCGTTTGAGAATATACTGAATCTCATTGGAATCAGAACCTCGCGGGTGGTGATCGAGATTCCGAGCGAAGTGAATCGCGACTTGAGGTTGCTCAGGCGCGTAATCGGAAACTATCGATCGCGTGGTTATCGCATCGCAGTGAATCACAGCGGCACAAATGATGGCGGCATGGCGGAGCTGGGGAGCCTGTATCCAGACGTCGTAAGGCTGAATGCTTCGACCCTTCTGCAACATGATGGAACAGATACGCTGCTGGACACAGCCCATCGCCTGGGGGCTGTCATCCTGGTAAGAGGTATCGAAACCAGGCAGCAGGTGATTGCCGCGGTTCGCTCAGGTGCTGATCTATTGCAAGGTCGTTTTTTTGAGGAACCGGCCCGCACGGTCGAAGTGGATGAACCAGGCGCCGCTGCGAATGTGCATCAGTCCGCAGGCGACCGATCGACGAATACAGGTATAAATTTCAGCTGACCGTTGACCGGAGTGCAAGGTTGAGTACATTCAAACGACATAGCGTTCTGCCGGGGTTCAACCTGGCACTTGGATTTACCCTGGTTTATCTGAGCCTGATCGTGCTTATCCCCCTGTCGGCTACATTCATCCGTACGTCTGCGCTCACATGGCCGGAATTCTGGGCCATGGTGACGACTCCGCGGGTAATGGCATCGTACCGATTGACGTTCGGCGCTTCATTTGCAGCGGCGCTGGTCAATGCTGTATTCGGTCTCCTGGTGGCGTGGATACTGGTACGCTATCGCTTTCCGGGCAAGAAACTGGTGGATGCGTTGGTAGACCTTCCGTTTGCGTTGCCGACAGCGGTGGCGGGCATTGTGCTGACTGCACTCTATTCCGGGAATGGCTGGATCGGCCAATATTTCGAACCGCTTGGGATCAAGATCGCTTTTACGCCAATTGGTATTTTCATCGCACTGACTTTTATCGGTTTGCCTTTCGTCGTGAGAACGGTACAGCCAGTACTCGAAGACATCGAATGGGAATTGGAGGAAGCGGCCGCTACACTGGGGGCATCCCGGCTGCAAACTTTCGTGAAAGTCATTTTTCCCACGATTTTTCCTGCCCTGACAACCGGCTTTGCGCTCGCCTTCGCGCGCGCCATCGGAGAATACGGTTCGGTAATTTTTATTGCCGGCAATATGCCCATGATATCCGAGATCACGCCTCTCCTGATCGTTACCAAGCTTGAGCAATACGATTACGCGGGCGCCACGGCATTGGCGGTGGTAATGCTGTAATTTCGTTTGTGATGCTGCTGATCATCAATCTGCTGCAATGGTGGAGCCGGCGCCGGAGCGCCGCCATATGAGGATGCGCCGATGAGTGCAACTGTCCTTCCAATACCCGCCGGCAAGCGTCGGGTGGTCACGGACGAGCCTGTCTGGGTACGCTGGGTTTTGATTGGACTGGCGCTTGCCTTCCTGGCGCTGTTCCTCTTCATACCCCTGATCCTGGTCTTCTACGAGGCCTTGAAAAAAGGTGTGGATGTCTATGTTGCCGCCATCACCGAACCGGATGCAGTAGCGGCGATCGAACTTACCCTGACCGCGGCGGCGATCGCAGTGCCGCTCAACCTGATATTCGGCGTAGCGGCCGCTTGGGCTATTGCCAAGTTCGAGTTCCGCGGCAAGAGCCTGCTGATAACGCTTATCGATTTGCCCTTCTCGGTTTCGCCAGTGGTGGCGGGACTGATCTACGTGCTTATCTTCGGCCTGCAGGGCTGGCTGGGACCATGGCTGGCGGAAAACGATATCAAGATAATTTTTGCGATACCCGGCATCGTCCTTGCCACTATCTTCGTGACCGTTCCCTTTATCGCCCGTGAGTTGATCCCATTGATGCAGGCACAGGGTACCGAAGAGGAGGAGGCGGCGGTGGTACTGGGCGCCAACGGCTGGCAGATATTCTTCCGCGTGACGCTCCCAAACATCAAGTGGGGCCTGTTGTATGGCACCATCCTCTGCAATGCCCGGGCAATGGGCGAATTCGGCGCGGTATCCGTGGTATCAGGCCACATTCGCGGCAGTACCAATACCCTGCCGCTTCATGTCGAGATCCTCTACAACGAATACAATTTTGCTGCTGCCTTTGCGGTAGCGTCACTGCTGGCGCTGCTTGCATTGGTGACGCTCGCGCTGAAGGCGTTCGTTGAATCCAGAAACAAACAGCAGACGGAGAATGCCAATGAGCATCGAAGTACGTAACCTTTCCAAGCAATTTGGAAATTTTGCTGCATTGCGAGACGTCAGCCTTGAGGTCCGCACGGGTGAATTGCTTGCATTGCTCGGACCGTCGGGCTCTGGAAAAACAACGTTACTGCGTGTAATTGCCGGGCTGGAGGCTGCAGATGCTGGCCATGTGCTGTTTCAAGGCGAAGACGCAACCGGACAGCATGTACGCGACCGCCAGGTAGGTTTCGTATTTCAGCACTATGCGCTGTTCCGGAATATGACCATCTTCGAGAATGTCGCATTCGGCTTGCGCGTCCGCGCTAAAAACGTCCGTCCGACCAATACGGAGATCAATGACCGGGTGCATAATTTGCTGAAGCTGGTGCAACTCGACTGGCTGGCCGACCGCCATCCGCACCAGCTTTCGGGGGGCCAGCGCCAGCGCGTCGCGCTTGCGCGGGCGCTGGCGGTAGAACCTAAGGTGTTATTATTGGATGAGCCTTTTGGAGCACTCGACGCTAAGGTACGGAAAGAACTCCGCGCCTGGTTGCGAAGGCTACACGACGAAATGCATATCACCAGCGTGTTCGTTACGCATGATCAGGAGGAAGCGCTGGAAGTGGCTGACCGGATAGTGGTCATGAATGAAGGCCGCATCGAGCAGATCGGCACGCCGGACGAGGTGTATGAGCAGCCGGCAAGTCCGTTTGTGTACGAATTTCTAGGCAAGGTGAATCTGTTCCACGGCCGGTTACATAAGGGGCGGGCGTGGATAGCGGGTATTGAGGTGGATGCGCCTGGACACATCGAGGCGGAGGAGCTCGCAGCGGTAGCTTACGTGCGTCCTCACGATATTCATGTGGACCGGGTGGTTAACGGTAGCGGCGCGCTCGCCGCGCGGGTATCTCACATTCTCTCGGTTGGCCCCGTAGTGCGTCTTGAACTGATCCGCGACGGCGACAGCAGCAGGGAACTGATACAGGTCGAAATCAGCAAGGAGCGTTTCCGCGAATGACAATTGATCCGGGGTGATCAGGTTTTCATCAAACCCGCCCGATTCGATCTCTTTCCGGCCCAGTATACATTGAAACCGATGCCAGCTACTCAACGACTTCCAGAATACCCTCCATCCCGTGTTCCCTGTGGCTCTTGAAAAAGAGCAGCTTCTTTGGGCAATAGAAAGCATACTTGCCCGGCGCGCTTGGGGTGAAAGTGAATATTTGGGACTCCCGGCTCAGATCCTCATCGATCGATATATTCGCTCTGGGCGCCCTGAGTACCAAGCCATGAGGAATGATCCCCGGCTCCACGCGAACCACAAACATTACAGGCACGTTGACTTTGACGATGATGTGCTTGGGCCTGAAAAAATAGTCACCCGCCAGGATATTCACGTGCTGCACCCCATCGACGTCAACTGCTGCCCGATAAGGTTCATTGCCCGGCTGCGCAGCGGCACGTCCCGCAACGAAGCAGAAGATCAACGCTAGCATCAGGGATAAAAAAAGGGGGATAAAAACCGCTGTGGTTTCATGATGAATCTCCTTACCATTCGCCCTGAAATCCAACCAGGCGCGGGATCGCCTTAGTCCCCGCCAACTGGCGTTAAGGGAAGCGAGCGCAGACATCAAACGCGATGCGTTCAATATCGAGGTACTTGAATATTTCCTTGTCCAAGAAATACTCCTTCACTACGCGGCCACCCGATTTTACGCTTATTCGGCTTCACCTTGATCATGAGAGCTTCGCGGGGCTATGGCGCGCACGCCTTGCTTGACAGCACCTTCTATCCGATTCTGTTCCTCGGCTCATCG
>CAWKMH010000040.1:0-8668 GCA_963850515.1 uncultured beta proteobacterium | reverse complement strand
GATTCCTCGGTTGATCGCTCATTCTGACATCAACATCCCGCATATTTTAACTTCAATCATCGGCGTAAAATCGCCAACCAACGCGCCATATTGAGGAGTGTCATCAGGGAAGCCGCAACATAAGTCCATGCCGCGGCATTGAGCAATCGCCGGGCATGCGGCATGTCCCCATCGATCAGATAACGCTCTCGCTCCAAAATTGGCAAGGCCCGGGCAAAGCTCGCATTCAATTCCATCGGCAAGGTTAGTGCGTGCACAAGCGTCGCGCTTCCCAGTGTCAGGATGCCGCCTACAAGAAATAGCAATCCCGCCGAGGGAGAGCGTAATAGCGCCATAATCACGGGAGACAGCATCAGGATACCGGCGCCTAGTTTCTCCGCGGGCGCAGCCCATTGCACCAGCCTGGTACGCAAGGCAAGAGGCGGATAGTTATCCTGATGCTGGATCGCATGGCCGACTTCATGCGCTGCAACCGTTATGGCTGTCAGTGAGCGGCCGTTGAATTTTTCCGGTGTGAGACGGACCACTTTTTTCAACGGATCATAGTGGTCGCCCAATTCGGTTGCCTCCACCGCGATATGCTGTAAATTGGCCTTATCCAGCAACTTGCGAGCCAGTTGCGCTCCCGTGAATGAATAGCGATCAGCCGGTTCACTATATTTTTCCATGGTATGTTTGACCCAGTAGGAAGGCCCGACAACCAGGAGAGCGATAAAACAGACCAATATCAGATAAAGCATGGCGGGAAGTATCAGTAAAAAAACAACTTTAATGGTAACAGTCTAATGACGGCTTATCGGTAGCGCAGGTTGATCATGCGCTTACCCTAACGTTTGATCAATGATGTTCAAAATAATTCATGTTGAATCCCGGTAACATGGTCAAGCGGATGGATCGTTTGATCGCAGCACCCCGTTCTATCAGGACCCATTGGCGAAAACTGGACAAGAACATATAGTGGGTTTGCTTTTGTTTGACTTATTGCATCTGATTGGTGCATGCGCAGAATTGAATGCTGATGAACTCATGATCGAAACTTCTAACCGTATTGACGATGTTGACGATGCCGCATAACAAAACAGTTCCACAGGTCAAAGGCAATTTTCTGCTGGGCAATTTAAGCCAGATGATTGCGAATCCGTTTCAAGCCCTTTGTGACTGGCAGCGAGATTATGGTGACTTGGTCAGCTTCAGGTTAGCTGCCCGCCAAATTTATTTATTCGGTCACCCGAAGCTGTTTGAACAAGCCCTGATCAAGCAAAGCGATGTTTTTGTAAAAATACACGGTGACGAAAAACCAACTGGCCTGGAATTGGTTTTGGGGCAGGGATTAGTAACAAGCCAGGGCGATTTATGGCAAAGACAACGGCGGTTGATGCAGCCGGTTTTTCAGAGAAGCAATATAACCACGCTGTTGCCGCAAATCGCCACCGCTGGCAGCAATATGCTGGATAGATGGCGGAAGCTGGGTGAAGGTGCGGAGATTAACCTGTCCAGGGAAATGACGCAGTTGACGTTGGAGGGCATCACCCAGACCATGTTCAGCACCAGCGTCCTCGACAAAATAGAACATATCTCTCCATCTCTGGATATCTTGCTCAGGTATGCCGCTAAAACCATCGTGAATCCTTTGATGCTCCCGTTGTATGTACCCACCCCGGCCAATCAAAAATTCAAACAGGCGTTGGGAATAATCGATGGCGTCATTTACGGAATCATCAATCAACGCCGCGCTACACCATCCACGCACAACGACTTGCTGGATATGCTGTTAAAAGCAAGCGATGACAACAGCTGGTGAAAAGATGACTGACAGGCAGCTTCGGGATGAAGTCATCACCATTTTTGGTGCAGGCCATGAAACCACCGCAAATTTGTTGAGCTGGACCTTATATTTACTGGCCCGGCATCCAGATGTACTCGCTAAGCTGCGCCAGGAACTTGACGGCCTGCTGCAAGGAAAAATACCGGACGCGGCAGATCTGCAGCAGCTTGTTTATACTAAAGCGGTACTCAATGAATCGATGCGCTTCCGTCCACCTGCTGGCATTATGCTGCGTAGAGTCAATAAGGATACCGAGGTTGATGGCTATTTTTTAAAGGCTGGCAGACTTGCGATATTCAGTATTTTCAATCTTCATCATCATGCTGATTTTTGGCCGCAACCCGAGCAGTTTGACCCTGAACGATTTTTAATACCCGAAAATCGGAGGTTTTCGTTTATGCCTTTCGGGACAGGCGAACGCATCTGCATCGGTAGTCATTTTGCATTAATGGAAAGCCAGCTTTTGCTCAGCATGATAGTTCAGCACTGTGATTTACAGTTGCTTGACACGGATGAAGTCGAGGTTGAGATGGCGGTAACCCTGCGACCCAAAGGTGGAATTCCAGTCCGGGTAAAGTGGCGATGAAATCAATCTTCAGTTCTTGGCTCTGTTATCCACAAAAGCTGTCTGGAAGTGTTGCGGTTGCCTTTGGGCTAACCCCTTTGCGCTGACCTCAGGCAGCTCTGTTTTATCGAGTACCCTGTGAGCTGGATGTGGATACTGCTTTATCGTCGACGGCGAACATGCCCACCTGCGCGATGCCGTCGCTGCCGATAGTGCCACGGAACATGCCCCTGGTGTTGAAACGCATTGCATAATTGCCTTTTGCATCCAGCACGATCAAGCCGCCATCACCGCCGATGGCAGCGATTTCCGCCAGCGTATTATCCGCCGCCTCGGTAATTGGAATGTGCTGCAACCGTACCTGTGCCGCAGTGTTGAATGCAGCTACGGTGCGAATGAATATTTCTCCGGTGCCGGTCGCGGATACCGCAACCGAACGATTGTCCGCGTAGGTTCCGGCGCCGATGACGGGCGAATCCCCTACGCGCCCGAAGCGCTTGTTCGTAATCCCGCCAGTCGATGTGCCGGCGGCGAGATTGCCGTGACGATCCAGCGCCACGGCACCCACCGTTCCGCGCTTTTCATCCATTTTTCGTCCGTCGTCGGGGCTGAGGCGTATCGGGAACCGCGTCATGGTCCTGCATCAGGCGTTCTTCGGCAATGGCTTTTTGCAACTGATTCCATCGGAATTGGGTGTAGAAATAGGAAGGATCAACGATCTCCAGGCCCATCTCGGCGGCAAAGGCATCGGCGCCCTGGCCCATCAGCATCACATGCGCGCTTTTCGTCATCACGGCGTGCGCGGCGCGGATGGGGTTGCGTATTGTCGTAACCGCGGCAACAGAACCTGCCATGCGCGTGGAACCATCCATGATGGATGCATCCAGTTCAATGCGGCCGGCATTACTGAACACGGCGCCCTTGCCGGCATTGAATAAAGGCGAATCTTCCATCACCACGATCGCTGCAATCACGGCATCGATGCTGCTGCCGCCTGCTTCAAGCACTGCATGGCCAGCGGTCAGCGATTGCGCAAGCACCTGCGTATAAGCCTGCTCGAGTTCCTTTTTCAGCTTGCTGCGCGTGATAGTACCGGCGCCACCGTGAATCACCAGTCGTATCGGTGAAGCATCCGCCCTGGTCGTATTCGTTTGTATTGTCATGTGTTAAAAATTCAAGGGTAGAGGAAAGTTACTATCGTAGTTTCTTCGCGGGGATTTGTAAGATGGGCAGGACCTCGTAGGCTGATGCGCCCGTGTCGGGAGCTTACAGCAGGGCGATCCTGAACTGGCTGCTGATCGACCTTCCTGGCATCTGGCATAGCGTTTTAATCGTTTCAAAATATTCGCACGAGGACTTTTTCCATATTGTGGTCTCCTTTCGGTAACTTTTAGCAACGCAACGTTATTTCCTGGAATATTTTCCGGCGGTTGTATTTGATTTGGTGCAATTCGGCGTATCAGCTTTCCTGGCATTTTCAATGAGATGATCTATATTAAAAATAACCAGCTCATGTGACGTGTTGGGTTTTTGATTTGGTCTGGAACTCATATTTGCAAGGGGGAAAAATGGCGGAGCAACGTGAAACCTATAAGAGGCCGGGAGATTATCCTTCGAACCGGAGCGGAGGCTTCTACCGCGAGAGCTACGGCAGGGATCAGAGAAGACGAAGCGGGCGCCGAGGGGACTGAACTATACATCGATGGGGAGCGAATCTTCACGATGCGCGATGCAGGTGGGAAATATATTGCATCCGGCTTTGCCTTCGACCCCCAACCTTCGCCAGTCGACTTGGCCAGGAAGATTATCGACTACAGGGAAACGGGGGAATAACATGGGGATCCGAAAAAATCAGTCCAGCCTGACGGCCTCCGAGAAAGCGGCATTCGTCGCTGCGGTGAAAGCGCTGAAGGCAAACGGCGACTACGACATGTTCGTTGCTCAACATCGCGCCGCCTTTATGGCCAGCCCCAATGATCCTGCGCACCGCGGCCCAGCCTTTTTGCCGTGGCACCGGGAGTATCTTCGCCGGTTCGAGCTTGCTCTCCAGCAGATCGATTCAAGTGTTTCCATACCCTACTGGGACTGGACAGTCGACAGGACGGCGGGAGCCTCGCTTTGGGCCTCGAATTTCATGGGTGGCAATGGAACGGGTGCCAGCCGGCAGGTTACCACCGGCCCCTTTGCCTTTTCGACCGGAGAATGGACTCTTACGGTCCGTGATCCCGGCGATACAACCACTTTCCTTACGCGCGCTTTTGGCGCAATGGGATCGCTGCCGACTCAACAAGGTGTCAGTGCCACCCTGAATGTGGTTCCGTATGATTCCGCACCATGGAACTCCAATAGCAGCACTAACACAAGTTTCCGTAATCGACTGGAGGCGGTCATTCACAATCCGGGGCACATGTGGGTTGGCGGGTCGATGATGGCCATGGCATCTCCCAATGACCCCGTGTTCTGGCTGCACCATTGCAATATCGATCGGCTATGGGCGGAATGGCAAAGGGAAAATCCTGCGGCAATTTATTTGCCGCCCAGCGGTACCCCCAATGTAGTGGCGGGTCACGGCCGGGACGATCCGATGCCGCCATGGGACAATGAAGCGTCACCGCCTACGCCGCTAAGCGTTCTCGATCATCATGCGCTCGGCTATACGTATGACGATGAGGGGGTGGTGTCTCCAGAGGTCGTGCCCCTTACCGTTGGCGCGCCGGCTACCTCGGCCTCGATAGGGCAGGCAGGAGAAATTGATATATATAGTTTCGTCGTGACTACGCCTGGAAGCCATGTCATTGAGACTCAGGGTTCAACCGATGTGGTGACCGGCCTGTATGGCCCCAACGACATGGCGGCGATCATTACTGAGGATGACGACAGCGGACCAGGCGCGAATTCGCGGATTGAAAGAAATTTGTCGGCGGGTACCTATTATGTACGCGTGCGGCACTACAGCGGCTCATCAGTCGGGAGCTATAGTATCTCGGTAAGCGGATCGGCGCCCCAGCCCGGTATCCCAACCATTCAGGTAAACGGTCCGGCAGTGCAGGGAACGATCGCTGCTGCGAATGAGCGGGATATGTATACATTCACGGTAATGAATCCCGGCACGCATACAATCGAGACCGCTGGCAGCACCGACTGCTTCCTTACATTATTTGGTCCCGATAATCCAGCCACATTCATCACCCAGGATGATGATAGCGGTCCCGGAACCAATTCAAGGATTGCCGTCAACCTTGCGTCTGGCGTTTACTATGCCCAGGTCAGGCACTACAGCCCAACCGGCACGGGTTCTTACAGCATTTCGGTTAGAGACTGATCCCGCATTCCGCATTATCCTGGATAAAGCTCATCCGTTCTGCATTTACAGCGGGCAGCACAGGCGAAGTTCGCCCGTCAGCCGAGGAGAAATCGACGCCCTCCGAATGTATCTCCATAAGAGAAATAATTGACGGGACGGCACAGCGCTGCATTGCAACTCCTTGGCAAAATGACCCTCGAAAAGCGTCGCACGAGGGACCCGGCATTCCGCTTTGGGGTCGCACCTATCCTGCGGAAGGCACTGCTCCGCCCTGCGCGGTCGCATTCCGCGTCGTTGCGCCTCACCCTGCACCCCAAAAACCGCTCACTCCATCCCGTCAAACTGCCGGCCCCGGCCAGCGCGTGAGAAAGTGAGGCTTGAAAATCATGGTACTTTGGCTGCTTTACATAATAAAAATTCAAAAGCAAGAAACATGTTTCTTGCTTTTGAACATGGATATATAGTGAATGCGTACCTTGCAAAGGACTAAAAAGCGCCATGAATCACTGATGGCATTTCTTCAATCATAAGGAGGCGACATATGTCATATGTATACAAGATCGTGGACTTCGCCCATTGGTAAATTAAAGCTTGTCTCAAACGGATCAAAGCTCTCCGCAATCTTGTGGGAACACGATAAACCAAATCGAGTACGGCTTGGCCCGATGCACGAAGAGAAAGATAGTCCGATTTTGGCAGAGACGGAACGGCAACTGAATGAGTATTTCGCAGGGAAAAGAAACTGTTTTGAGCTTGAGCTCGACTTCGTCGGGACCGAATTTCAAAGAAAGGTTTGGGAGGCGCTGCTGACTATTCCTTTTGGAGAAACCCGCAGTTACCGCGAAATCGCGATACAAATCGGCAACGCAAAGGCAGTTCGAGCAGTTGGTGCTGCAAGTGGAAAAAACCCGATCTCAATTATTGCTCCCTGTCATCGCGTAATAGGTACATCTGGCGACCTCACAGGATTTGCCGGAGGACTCGGAACAAAAAAGCTGCTGCTCACTTTGGAAAGTGGTGATACGTTGCAGCCGTAGTTTGAATGCGTTGCCCAGCTACACCACGAACTGGGGAACTGTGGCGGTAGGGCATGTCCGCGCCGGCTTAAGTAGGTGGTTAGAGCAATTCAGGATCAATCGAGTCCGACCCTATCAGTACCATTTGTAACCGCCCCATGCTCGATGTACGCCTGGGCGAACACATCCGGGTCGGCCAGCGCGGAAAAAAACCCCGGCATCGGGCGCGCGTACAAACTCGGCCATATCGACTTCACCTTCCAGTCCATCAATAAAGCGAACGTGCAGCCGGTAGCCGTCAAGTGCTTCTACTGCCTTCACCCGCCAAGTTGCCTTTACTTTTTGTACTGGCGGGACTACAGAAGAGGCGATATCTTCTTTGGTGATTGCCGTTGTGTTGACATAATTCCCAATCCTCCATGAGGGGACCCCCGTTCGGTCGCATCTCTAACAGAGTTCGGTTCCGCACAGACAACGGGGTAATGTTCTCGCAAGATAACGACGGGTACAGTCGACTAAAGCCGCACACGGTCGAGGACACCTTTAGTTGCACCTTTAACCGCTCCGTTGACTGACGGACAGGAGGAAGCATGAGTTAAGCTCAGAATGGTCGGCAAATTTTGCCTTCAGCGAAGCGCTAAAAGATGCAGTAGCAAAATTACTGGGGCTAAGGGCCCCAAATGAAAAAACTTGTACTAGTAGCCGTTTTATTGCTGACTACTACTGGGTGTATTGGAAACCTGGCTAGTGTTCATCACGATCTTGATGTTTCGAAGGGGAAGGGGGTTTTAATTGATATAAAACAGCGTGGAATTGATCGGTCGTGCCGGTTTATGGGGATGGAAGAAAAATTGGGACTGAAACACGAGTTTGCGCAGAGCGCAAGTCCCGATGCCCTGTCCGCTTATGCGGCAGAGTTGGCAGCAAAAGCTGATAGCGGAAAAGTGGGTGCGGAAATAGCCAGTGCGTTTCAGGAAGGGGCCTCCTATGTCGGAATGAGGACCGCTACCATTCAGTCACTTCGGGACGCGTCTTATCGACTATGTGAAAGCTATCTTAATGGCGCTATCAGTGGGGCAGAGTACGGTTGGCAGCTTCGCCGTTTCCAGCGCAATATGGTGGTATTGGCGGCCGTGGAGCAACTAACAGGTATGACACGTGTGCCTTCCGTCACCATTAAAATGGGGACGGTAAAGCGGGAGCCGCTAAATCCCTATCCGAGATTACTGCTGAAAAGCAAAAAACGGATGCAAAAATAGCGAAGCTGGAAAGCGGAACGCCAGAGGAAAAAGAGAAAAACAAAGTTACGCTGGCAGAACTAAAACAACAAAGCGAGATACTGAACGATGCGATAGTAAACGCCAAGGGCCTACTTGCTGGAGGCTCGGCAACGGCGTCAATGGAAAGTCTTAGCGTGCCACAAGCTACGCCACAATACATCACCTCAGTATCAAGTGACATTAAAGAGATGGTTACAACAGTTATTGGTCAAGATGATAGAGGGCAATTGTGTTTTATGTATCTTACCTCGCTTAAAGAGGGATCAGCAAGCCCTGTAAGCAAAGCATCAGCAAGCCCTGTAAACAAAAATCTTAAGGAGATTTGCATAGCTTATCTGTCTGATCAAACTGCTGGAGTAGAGCATAACTTATTTCCTCGGAGCACCTTCACCTCGGCAGACATTCCAGATACTACAAAAACTGGCAAACCCAACAAAGTAAAGGAGAAAAAGTGAAAATATATATTGTTTTTATAGCTTCTCTTCTGGCTGCAACTGAGGTTATGGCTAAGGATATTCCTGATGCGGTAATAAGCCAATATTATGATAAAGCAAAGAAAGCCTTGGATGAGGCGAACAAAGAGTCAACCAAAAAAAATTGGTTGGAGGCCCTTAAATATAATTTCGTTTATAGGGAACTTAGTGCAATCAATAAAACGGATAAAGACACTTTAAGTGA
>CAWKMH010000039.1:0-12028 GCA_963850515.1 uncultured beta proteobacterium | reverse complement strand
TGACCACATATTCCTTGCCTTCCAGCCGCATTTTTCCGGCTTCCTTGGCGCCCTGCTCACCTTTGCACGCGATGAAGTCATCGTAAGCGATGACCTCGGCGCGGATGAAGCCTTTCTCGAAATCGGTATGAATTACAGCGGCCGCCTGGGGAGCGGTATCGCCTTTTGATATGGTCCAGGCGCGCACTTCTTTCACGCCGGCAGTGAAATAGGTTTGCAGGCCGAGCAACTGGTACGCAGCGCGGACCAGCCGATTCAGTCCCGGCTCTTCCAGGTTCATATCGTCCAGGAAGATTTGCTTGTCCTCGTCGGGCATCTCTGCAATTTCCGCTTCCAGGGCTGCGCATATCACCACCACCGGTGCGCCCTCGCGCGCGGCGTATTCCTGTACGCGTTCAAGCAGTGGATTACCTGTGAATCCTTTTTCGTCAACATTTGCCACGTAAATGGCGGGCTTGGCGGTCAGCAGGCAGAGCGGCTTCAGCAATTGCTGTTGTTCCTTGTCCAGCCCAAGGTTTCTGACGGGCTTGCCCTGGTCAAGGTGTGCCTGTGTCATTTCCAGCAGCGTCACCAGCTTGATGGCCTCCTTGGCGCCGGATTTGGCCAGCTTGGTTTCGCGTTGCAATGTCTTTTCGACGGTAGCGAGATCGGCCAGCGCCAGTTCGGTCTGTATCGTCTCGATGTCCGACACCGGATCAACACTGCCGGCGACATGCACGACGTTGTCATTGACGAAGCAGCGCACCATGTTGACGATCCCATCAGTTTCACGGATGGTGGCCAGAAACTTGTTGCCCAGCCCTTCGCCCTTGGATGCACCCGCCACAAGGCCGGCGATATCGACGAACTCGACGATGGCCGGCTGGATCTTTTGCGGTTTGACGATCGCGCTGAGTTTGGCCAGACGCTGATCAGGTACCTCGACTATGCCGATATTAGGCTCGATGGTGCAGAAGGGATAGTTTTCCGCGGCGATACCGGCTTTGGTCAGCGCATTGAATAGAGTTGATTTCCCTACGTTGGGCAAACCAACGATACCGCATTTCAGGCTCATAGCTTATTTGGAGAGTATAAATGCCGAACGACCAGAAACGGTCACGAATGGCGTGAAGTGAGAAGGAGAAAATGAATACGCAGTCTTTCTCAAGACTTACCTTTCATTCTTTACTACTTTTGGTATGCAATTTCATCATGGCAGCCTGGCAATTTCCTTCCGCGATGAGCGGCCAGACCTCCAGGCTGCGGTGAATAGCCTCGTCTATCAGTGCCGCTTCTTCCTTGCGCGGCGGCTGCAATACATAATTTACCACGGCATTTCTGTCGCCGGGATGGCCGATGCCAATGCGCAGGCGCCAGAATTCCCTGGTGGCAAGATGCGCAGCAATATCCTTCAAACCATTGTGCCCACCCAGTCCGCCATCCAGCTTCAGTCTGGAGGTGCCCGGCGGCAAATCCAGTTCGTCATGAACCATGAGAATCTCTTCGGGCTGGATTTTATAAAAACGACATAAAGCCGCAACGGCTTTTCCGCTGGCGTTCATGTAGGTTTGGGGATTGAGCAGCCACAACTCCGAATCGCCTTGACCGATGCGCGCACACAAGCCATGAAACCTCGCTTCTGCTTTTAACGTAATACGCAATTCATCCGCCAGCCGGTATATCCACCAGGTCCCTGCATTATGGCGAGTTGCCGCATATTCCTTACCGGGGTTGCCCAGGCCGACGATGAGTTTCATTGAATCCGACAGAAGGAAAAATACGCTTGTTCATTAAAGAAAAGCCCGCCGGAACAGACATGGCTCCAGCGGGCCCATGTAAATTACAGGGTTTATTTCTTCTTTCCCCGTCTTTCTTGCCGGAATCCTTTTTCTCGCCTTCCTTTGGAGCTTCTTTCTTCTGTACGGTTGTCGGGATATCGCGCCGCAGCCACGACCGCGGCGGCTTCCTCCGCTGCCACTGCCCGCGGAATGACGATGGTCGCCACAGGCAAATTGTCGCCCTTGGTAATCGCCGGAATTTCCACGCCTTCCGGCAGCTTCAGATCGCTTAGATGCAACGTATTTCCGGCAGCCAGCTCGGCCAGATCCACCGAAATGAATTCAGGCAGATCTTTGGGTAAGCAGGAAATATCCAGTTCGGTAAGCACGTGGCTGACGATCCCGCCGGACAGTTTCACCCCGGGCGCAATGTCCGCGTTAATGAAGTGCAACGGCACTTTCATGTGTATTTTCTTGTTCGGGTCGACACGCTGGAAATCGATATGCAGCACTTGAATTTGAACGGGTGCATCTGGATGTCACGCAACAGCACCTGTTCTTTCTGGCCTTCCACATCCATGGACAGGATGGAGGCATGGAAGGCTTCGAGTTTGAGCTTATGATAAAGATCATTATGATCCAGCTCGATTGCTTGGGCCGGATTTTCTCCGCCATAAATGATTCCCGGCACCTTTCCGGAACCCCGCAGGCGGCGGCTCGCACCTTTGCCCTGTAACGTGCGCTTGCTGGCGCTGATTTCCATTTGCATCTGATTTCTCCAAAATATGGATCATCCGCGACCAGATGATCCGATTAATAAAACCCGTACTCTGAATTCTTCGTAGCGCAATGTTACTCAGAAACCACAGTGCCCGATATTAATCACTTCAACGAACGCCAATTCCGTTATCGCTCGCTAGCATTGATGCTCCTCTCAGGTTCCCTACTCCATGAACAATGAACTCACCGAATCCTCATTGCTGATCCTCAACATCGTTTCCGCCAACAGGCTCGCCACGCTCAACTGATGAATACGGACACAGGCTTTGGCATCCTCCCGTAGCGGAATGGTGTCTGTGACGACTAATTTATCCAGGGCGGAATTCTCGATCCGCTCCACGGCCTTGCCCGACAGTACCGCGATGTGTGCAATAAGCCAGCACGCTCTCCGCCCCTTGCTCTTTCAAGGCCCGGGCCGCTTCACACAGAGTGTTGGCGGTATCCACCATGTCATCCATGATTACGCACGTACGCCCCTCCACCTCGCCGATGATGTTCATTACCTTGGCAACGTTAAATTTCGGGCGTCGTTTATCTATGATTGCCAGATCGCATTCCAGGCGTTTCGCCATCTGCCTGGCACGCACCACCCCGCCCACATCAGGAGAAACCACTACCAGATTCTGGTAATCGCTTTTCCACAAGTCGCCCAGCAGGATCGGCATGCTATAGATATTGTCCACGGGAATATCGAAAAACCCCTGAATCTGGTCTGAATGCAGATCCATGGTCAGCAACCGGTCTATCCCGACAGTAGTCAACATGTTCGCCACCACTTTGGCGGTGATTGGCACCCGCACCGAACGCGGCCTTCTATCCTGGCGGGCGTAGCCGAAATAAGGTATCGCCGCCGTAATTCGCCCGGCAGAAGCCCGCTTCAGCGCATCCACCAGCACCAGCAACTCTACCAGTGTATCGTTGGTAGGCATGCAGGTGGATTGCAAAACGAATACATCCTTGCCTCGGACATTCTCGAGGATCTCCACCATCACCTCGCCGTCGCTGAAGCGGCCCACCGTTGCACGGCCGATACGGATATTCAGATGCCGCACCACATCCTGCGCCAGCTTGGGATTGGCGTTGCCGGTAAAAACCATCAAGCTATCGTAGGCCATGGCTGGAAGCTATAAGTTTGAAAATTCTAAACCTGGAACTGAGGGATTCAAGCGAATACAAGCGGCTCTCGCACATCTGATCCGGCTGGGCCTGGAAAGCCTGACTACGCCTTCCGTGGAGTGCGCGTGGGATTATTCGGAGGTTCCTTATATTTCAAAACCTGAAAACTGGCTGGGGAGGTAGGGATCGAACCTACGAATGCCGGAATCAAAATCCGGTGCCTTACCACTTGGCGACTCCCCAATAACTATTCCGCAAAATCATGCATGGGATGATGATCCAGTCCCTGTGCCACAAAACCATTCATACCGGACGGAACTTGCGACAACGCCGACCTTGCTGCCCGCTCTGTGGCGAACTCCGCAAATACGCAAGCGCCGGAGCCCGTCATTGCAGCTATCCGGGGACCATCGAGCTGCTTCAGCCATTCAAGATGGCGCGCCACCTCGGGATATAGCCGGCATACCACCGGTTCCAGATCATTATGCCCGTGCTCGATGGAAAAGGGCGGTATTTTGATTGGGATTGTGTTTCGTGTCAATTCCTTGCTGCCAAAAACCTGCGCGGTCGGCACGTGCACGGGCGGCGTCAGGACCAGATACCATGCGACCGGCAGGGCGATAGCCGAAAGCGCTTCGCCTATGCCTTCAGCAAAAGCATTCGTTCCGAAGATGAATACCGGCACGTCCGCGCCCAATCTGAGCCCCAGTTCCAATAGCCGACTCTTTTTCCAGCCCAGGCCCCACAAACGGTTGAGCCCCAGCAATGTCGTGGCCGCATCGGAACTGCCGCCTCCCAGCCCGCCTCCCATCGGAATACGCTTTTCCAGAAAGATATCGACACCCAGAGAAATGCCGCTTTCCTGTTGCAGCAACCTTGCGGCACGCACACACAGATCCTTGTCTTCAGGTACACCGGGAGTTGGCGTATGCAACTTTACCAAGCCGTCTTTCCGTGGCGCCAAATGAAGCTGATCCGAGAAATCCAGCAATCGGAACACAGTTTGCAACAGGTGATAGCCATCCTCCCGACGTCCGACTACATGCAGGAACAGATTAAGTTTGGCGGGAGCAGGGCAGGCAAGTCTGGTCATCAAATCCACGTGGCTTCAGCGGTCCCCTGGGTTCCAGTTATCTATTATGAGTTTTATCTGAAGACCGTTTCGCTTAAGTACCAATAACCTCGGACTCGGATACGTAGTCCCGGACTGCCCGGTTTGTGTCAGCGCCACAGGGGCATAGCCCGAATAATCAATTTCCCATCCGTCCTGCCGAATAGCCACCACGGACCCGTCCATGTCAAGGTCTATCGCCGATGCCGTAGCGGGCGAATTCAGGCTTTGTACCCAGTATTGCAACCCCATGAGGGGCAATCGCCAACCCAGCGCCTGTTCCGTCAGGCTTTCCACATCGGTCGCGTAATAACGCTTGTGCTCGGAGGTAGTCAGGTATACGCCTTCGGCAGTGCGCTGAATTTGCGCCAGCGTCTGACCTAATGGGGAGAGCAGAAGAATTTCATCGCCTCTGCCGCTGTGATGCCATTGTACTCCACCTGAGAAACTTTCTTTGCCGCCCTTCACCGATACCCTGCCAATGAGCCCGAAATCCGCTGATGTCGCGTTGGTCAGCCCGGCAACAGGTTCGGTAACGATAGTGCGGACGGCATTTTTGGGGGCATGAGTGCTGAAAGTGGCGCACCCCGAAAAAAAAACCGGTATGAACAGTATGCAGAATATGAAAACCTGCCAGGAGAAAACGAGGTCTTGTTTTAACGGCGGACTCACCCGGATGACCGACTGCATCGTCGCAATACCGCAATACCAGAATGACTCATTATTATCCCAGATAATTCATTAGGCGGCTCTGCGAGCCTACGCGAGTGCTGGCGGTCAGTTTGCGGCCATTTTCGCCGCTTGCTACTGCGGCGTCCATAAACCAAGCTATGGACTTCTCTCAACCGGCAAAACTGTCTCGCAACCTGCCTCGCCATCATCTCGCGTCCTAATGGATTATCTGGGATTATACTACTTCATGAATTTCTTCATTGTGCTGAGCAATACCTCATTGCCAGAATGATTCTTGAGCGCTGCCTGCCAGACCTCTGTCGCCTCTTCCTTTGTTCCCTGTACCCATAGCACCTCTCCCAGATGGGCCGCAATTTCCGGGTCCGGCGCCAGTCCGAATGCCTGTCTCAGGTAGCTGAGCCCCTGGTTGAGATTACCCATGCGGTAATGCACCCACCCCAGGCTATCCATTATGTATGGATCGCCAGGAGAAAGGGTGATAGCCTTCTCAATGAGTTCAAGCGCTTCCGGCAGGCGGTCATTACGTTCTGCAAGGCTATAGCCAAGGGCATTGTAAGCATGAGCATGATCTGGCTTCAATTGGATCAACTTACGCAAATCCTGCTCCATGATTTCATATTTACCGATTTTTTCCGCTGCCAACGCGCGGTCGTAGAGCAAATCAGGAGAGTCAGGAAGCTTTTCGAGGCCATTACTCAGCAATTGGAACGCTTTCCGGTACGAACCGTCCTCGCGCAGCAATTGCGCCTCGGCGATCATTAATTGCGCACGCTGCTGGTCGTTTGTCACCGGCAATTGCTGCAAGTGCTGTAAAGCCTCGTCGGTTTTGCCTTTTCTGCTCAGCAGGATGGCATACTTTATCTGTGCCGGAAGATACTGTGCGCCAGCCGTTACTGAGCGATACCACTCCATCGCGGTGACATCATCCTGGGTTTTTTCATGAATGCCACCCAGATAAAAACGCACCAAGCCCGGGTCTCTGTAATCCAGTTCCAGCGCTCTCTTGAAATTGGATTCGGCCAAGCCATATTCCCGCAATTCCATCGAAAGCAAACCTACAGCCACAGCGACATCGGCATTATCCGGATTTTCCGCCAGCAATTGCTGAAATTGGTCGCGTGCCTTGGCGTAATCTTTTTCCGCCAGCAATAACCGGGCGTAGGTAATGCGCGTATCGTTGGCTTTGGGATAAGTTTCAAGATAGCGTTCAAAAAATCTGATAGCGCTGGCATTGGATTCACGCGCAAGAATTCGGCCCTCATAAATTGCCGCCATCTCCCACTCCGGCCGAAGTGCCAATGCCTTTCTCATCTCTGCCAGGGCAATATCGAAACGATTGGCGAGCCATGCTGCCTGAGACACGGCGAAATGTGCTTCCGGTAGTTTTGGATAAGGTTCGGCAAGTTTTCTGACCAGCTCAAATGTCGCATTTTTGTCTGAGCTACGCACCAACAGGCTATTCAACTGCATAAAAGCCTCATCGATATTGCTTCCGCCAGAGGCCAGCAATTTCTCCAGATGGGGCCGGGCTTCGTCCAGCCTGTTAAAGTTAACCAGTAGCGCTGCCAGCGTCTGGCGGGCACCGACCGAATTCGGATCAAGCGTTGCCCAGATGTTCGCTGCTTCAAGTGCCGGCAGGGGTTGGCGTGATTGAAGGGCGATTTCTGTCGCTCTCTGAGCGACACGCGGGTCGCGCGTGGTTCTCGCCAGCTTGAGATAAGTATGGGTAGCGATCTCCGGATCACCGCGCTGAAAAGCCGTCTCCCCCAGCAAGAAATCGAACAGCATGGGTGGGGTCAACTCCTGATCGGGCAATTTCGACTGTCCAACTCCTGTCTTGTTCGACTGATTGCTCGTCGTGACATCGGTCTTGGCAGGAAACTGCGCACAGGCAGCGAGGAAAAGCAGCGGCAATGCGCCAAAAATCTTAAAACTCATGGGGAAGTCCGCAACGTTCGAAAAAAGGCTGTCAAGGACGGGGCTGTCCTTCAGTACAATCCACATATTAGGTATATTTTACGCTTATCACAAGTGCACATCAGAACGACGATGTCGTAAATGCGCTTATCGTCGCCCCTGTTAATTCAAAAACGACTTCTCAAATCGTATGAAGAAGCACAGAGATCAGTAGATAAGGGAGGAATGCCCGAATCGGAATTCATCATGATATTCTCATGGCCGAACAGCTCGACTCAGCGCCATGTCGGCCAACGCCTCTGCCATCATTTTGCTGGCCAGCCCGACATGCTGAATCAATCCGACGGAGATACGCTTTGGTCGATGTGTTGTGCTTTTTGTGACTGATTTTTTCATAAGCTGAACCATATTTGGTAATCTCAATTGCCTGAACTGCCTGAAGTCGAAGTTATCCGTCGCGGAATCGCCCCCCATCTGGAAGGCCATCGGGTTGCCTGCGTCACCATACGGAATCCAAATCTGCGCTGGCCGGTGCCATCCGATCTGAATAAAACACTTGGCGGCGTGACAATCGACAAGGTGGAGCGGCGCGCAAAATACCTCTTGTTTGGCTGTGGCAAAGGCACGCTGATCCTGCATCTTGGAATGTCGGGCAGCCTGAGGTTGCTGCCGGCCGCAGCAACAGCCGCTCCGGAAAAACATGACCATGCCGATCTGACTTTAGACAACGGCATGATTCTCCGCTTCAAGGACCCTCGCCGCTTCGGCGCAATACTGTGGACATCGATTGATGTCATGCGCCACCCGTTACTGGCTCAGCTTGGCCCCGAACCGCTCACTGAAGCGTTCAACGGATACCTGCTATATCAACGGACCCGGAACCGTAGCGCCAGCATCAAAGAAGTGCTGATGAATAGCCGCATCGTCGCCGGCGTCGGCAATATTTACGCAAATGAAGCGCTCTTTCGGGCAGGCATCAATCCCATGAGGCCAGCGGGTGGGCTTGAGTTAATCGAATGCGAAAAACTGGTGCAGGCAATAAGAGAGATCCTGCATCTCGCAATTGAAGCGGGCGGCAGCAGCTTGCGTGATTTTGTTGATAGCAGCGGCAACCCCGGTTATTTTCAGCAACAGTACTGGGTATACCGACAAACCGGCCGGCCTTGCCGAAAGTGCGGAACAAACATTTTGCAAGCAAGGCAGGGGCAGCGGTCAACTTTTTATTGTCCACAATGTCAAGGATAAGCTGCGCAAAGTCATCGTTGCAGTAAGGGGCGCAGGCTTTGCCTGCTGCGGAATCTGATAAACTGCCATAGCTCCCATTACGTTATTCCCATTACATTACCGCTGGGTTACGCTACGCAAGGGGTAAGGGCTGAGTTCCGGGAAGAAAAAACATGTTTTACACGATGAAAGGCGAAAATGTCTCCGAGATCGTTGCCGAAAAGCGCGATCTCGGCATTTGCCAAATACGTACGGCGTACGCTGGCACAGCCGTGCCCGGTTTCGCGGGTATCTTCGCCTGAATGTGTGCCACAACATCCATGACCGGGACACAAGCGCCTCCAGATCGCGATCCATCGCATTTATTACGAGTTTAGAGTTTATATGAACATTACTTTCATCGGCGGCGGCAACATGGCCTCCGCCTTGATCGGTGGCCTGTTGCAGCAAGGTTATCTGCCCACGCAGATATGCGTAGTGGAAGTCAGCGCTGAAGGGCGCGAAAGGATAAAGCAGGAGTTTAATGTAGAGGCCGTAGCGGAACTCTTCCAAGGCGTAGCCAACAGCAACGTGGTTGTGCTGGCGGTAAAGCCGCAGCAACTACCCGCCGTGGCACGAGAGCTTGCGGCGCTACTCAATAATCACCTGGTTATTTCTATCGCCGCCGGTATTCGCGCAAAGGATATTTCCCGCTGGCTGGGTGGCTATACACGAATCGTGCGAGCGATGCCCAACACCCCGGCCCTGGTTGGCGCGGCTGTTACCGGCCTATATGCCATGGCTGGCGTGAATGAAGCGGAAAGAGGTGATGCAGAGGCCATACTCGGTGCGGTAGGTTCCGTACTGTGGGTTGCGCGTGAGGAATTGCTGGACACCGTTACAGCCATCTCCGGCAGCGGCCCGGCTTATGTATTTTATTTCATCGAAGCGATGCAAAAGGCAGCGCATGAACTAGGCCTGGATGCGGCCCAGGCACGGAAATTGAGTATCGATACTTTCGTCGGTGCGGCAAGGCTTGCAAGCCTGAGCAGTGAAGAACGCCGCCGCGCTGCGTGCTCGAGTGACGTCCCCAGGGGGGACTACCGAGCGCGCAATACAAGCTCTAGAAAACGAAGGAGTCAAGAGCGCCATTCTGCGGGCGATACATGTCGCGAACGCGCGGGCGCGCGAGCTGGGCGATGAGTTTGGCAATATATAAACGGCGCTTACTATTATTTTAGGAAATTGAATGCTCAACCAGATGTTGATATTCCTCCTCGACACCCTTCTGGGGCTATTTTCCCTGGTGCTGCTGCTGCGTTTTTATATGCAGTTGCTGCGGGCGCCCCATCGTAATCCACTATCGCAATTTCTCATTGCGATTACGGATTTTCTGGTACGACCGGCGCGACGCGTAATCCCCGGCTTCGGAGGTATCGATTTTCCCACGTTGCTGCTGGCATGGCTTACGCAACTCATATTATTGGCGGGCGTGTACATACTTCAGGGGTACAACTTCACCTCGACTATCGGCCTTGCAGCCGGCGCGCTGGCGCTCCTGGCGCTTGTGGAAATCGTCAAGATGACGCTGTATATCATCATGGCGGCGGTAATCATTCAGGCGGTGCTTTCCTGGTTCAATCCCTATAGCGCACTGGCGCCGGTACTCGACAGTTTTACCCGGCCATTCCTCGGGGTTATCCGGGCACGCATCCCCCTATCGGCAACATTGATCTGTCGCCACTGTTTGTGCTGATAATTATCCAATTGCTGCTGTTTGTAGTGGCAAGGACGGAAGGGGAAATCTCCCGCCTGTTCTGATGTCGGATATAACATCTTCCACTTGGTACCGCTGTGATAGTGGCGGACAACGGCTTATCCTTACCCTGCATGTACAGCCGGGCGCGAAGCAAACGGAAGCGGTTGGGTTGCATGGCGACGCGATGAAAGTCAGGCTGGCTGCGCCACCTGTAGAAGGCGCCGCCAACGCTGCGCTGATTGAATTTCTCGCCGGAATATTTGGGGTGCCCCAACGCCAGGTGACGCTCAAGCACGGGATTAAATCCCGGCGTAAAGTGGTTGAGATTAGCCATCCGCTCCGTGACCCCGGCGTGCTATGGAAATGTGCCGGGGATGCGGATACGGGCTAACGTCTTCGGCAAGTCATTTGGCGATAGTGATACTGGGCACGCCAACACGGGGCAAATCGGTGACGGTTATCTGAAACAGAAGGTACAACATCTGGAAGGCGTCCCGGTTCCAATTGGCGAGAGGCCCTGCTGTGTCCACCGCGTAATATCGGCCATGCGAGTGAATCGAAAGGTCGGCTTCCTCGGGATCCGAGTCCGAAACAACGAGTCCCATTGTGGCAGCGGGATTTTCATCATTGGCGATTGCGGGGTTCTTGGATCCTTCTCGACATCGTACTCCGGCTCGTCGCCGATTGAACGGCCCAGGAAACTGAGGACGGCATGGAAGCTTCTGAGCCGGAAAACGCCTCTGATAGGCCACTCCCCCCCGGAAAATCGGGACGGATGTCGAACGCGATATCATTACTCGTCCAATCTCCCGCCTCCCGGCTCAACCGTATGCGTTCTTCAGTAGGACAAAGTACGTTTGGGTCATAATTGGTGATGAGAATGGGCCCAGGCACTTGTTTACGAAGCGTGAAAGTATTGTCCAGCTGTTATAGAGCACGGAAAACTCTTTCTCCAGCGCTTGAAAGCCTTCTGCGGTAACCGAGCCTGCGGGAATGGTCCAGGTGTGTTCCAGGGTCAACGGTTCGGCATGGAGCTGATCCTGATCCTGGATGGCCGAGAGGTGAAGCACCACGCGGCGAAACATTTCGTAGCCCGCCTGTATCGGAGGGCCTGTTGCGATAGGCGACATGCTGTACGGAATGCTGAATTCGTACTTCCTGAGCCATCAGCCTCAGCAAGAGATCAATATCAAAGCGCTGCCGGAGCAGCAGGGTAAACTTGTTTTGCTGAAACGGGGTAAGAAGCCGTTTCGTGAATTCTTCCCCTTCGATCGGAACAATGCTGATGGTCGGATTTTCCGCGACGCTACCGCCGAATAATGGCATGAGCACCGGTCCCGCCAGCCCACCCAGGGCGGGTGTGGCTCCGGCATTGAATCGGAAATCGAACGTCGCCGCAATGTTTGAGACTCCGGTAAAATGTATGGGTTGACGGTGATGGCACGAGCAATGTTCATCAATAGCTGCTTGGACGCCGCGCTGGTTATGGCATTATCATAAGCGCCCCTACTGCTCGATTGAGCGTGATGGGAGACAGGCAAGCCGACAGCATCAGCGGGGCTAAGAGGCAAAATAACACGCATAGCGAACGTTTAAGGCGAGAGCAAAAAATTCCCATGTACTGTAGGTTCATCTGGATAAACGGATAGGCAAGCAGAATGGGAGCAAGATAACAGATTCTTGTTGTACTTA
>CAWKMH010000038.1:0-7390 GCA_963850515.1 uncultured beta proteobacterium | reverse complement strand
CCGAAGCTGAATAGCGTTGCTGAAGACGTGATGAAGCTCCACGAACCGCGTCCGAATGAGTTGCCGTTGGTCGTATGTCCGGATGGAACGGTCCTCAAGTGTCCCACCGAAAGGGAACTTGCGCGCCGCCTCGGCTTGTATATCGAGCTGAGCGCTGACCGCGTCTACGACGTTGCGATCGTCGGCGCTGGGCCCGCCGGCCTTGCATGTGCGGTATATGCTGCGTCGGAAGGGCTTTCCGTGCTGGTGCTCGACACCCTTGCATTCGGTGGCCAGGCGGGCGCAAGCGCCAGGATCGAAAATTACCTCGGTTTCCCGACCGGTATCTCCGGCCAAGCGCTCGCCGGACGCGCTTATGTTCAGGCGCAGAAATTCGGTGCTGAAATGGTGGTGCCTGTCGAAGTGACATCGCTGGATTGCACCTGTGTTCCCCACGCGATCGAACTGGATTGTGGCGTACGGATTTCGGCCAAAACCGTGGTGATCGCGACAGGCGCAAAATATCGGCGTCCCGCCATACCCGAACTCGAGAAATATGAAGGTCGCGGCGTCTATTACTGGGTGTCGCCGATCGAGGCCGCGCTGTGTGGACAGGAAGAAGTCATACTGGTTGGCGGCGGCAATGCGGCCGGGCAGGCAATAGTATTCCTGGCGAACCACGCAGCGCATGTGCATCACCTGATTCGCGGCCCCGACCTTGCAAAAAGCATGTCGAAATATCTCATTGACCGCATTGGGGCACTCGCGAACGTTACGCTGCACCCGGAATCAGAGATCGTTACAATCGAGAGCTGCGAGAGAAGGCGTGAGCAGCGTTCATTGGCGCAATCGCAAAGACGGCAGCATACAGACGAAATCAACCCGGCGCATTTTCCTGTTCGTAGGTGCCGATCCAAACACCGGTTGGCTCGATAATTGCGGCGTGAAAGTAAATGATAAAGGTTTCGTTTGTACCGGCCTCGATTTGTCACCTGCGGACTACGCGCACACGGCGTATTCGACGAAAGACTATCATCCCCTGCCGCTTGAAACTTCGGTACGCGGGGTATTCGCAATCGGCGACGCGCGTGCCAGCTCAACCAAGCGCGTCGCCGCCGCCGTGGGCGAAGGCGCCGCGGCGGTCGCGCAGGTGCATGCCCGGCTGGCATCACAGAACGCTATCAATAGAGCATAGTCTGCGGCCGGACATGCCGCAGCATGTCGACAACATATTAATCGCGGCGCCATCCTGAATCTTCGGCAGAAAAGGGCCTCTGGTTCCCTTCCCTTTCTGTGGGCAAATTCTCTTATCCAATCAATTCGCGGCAAGCTGCAAGCGGATGAGAATACTCAACCCTCCATCCGGTTCGTTTTTTGCCACAATTTCGCCACCATACGGCCGAATAGCACGATCAGCGATGGCTAGCCCGAGCCCGTGTCCGCCGCTTAGACTATCTCTGGCCTCCTCTACCCTCACGAACGGCTCAAAAAGACGGGGTAACATTTTTTCGGGTACGCCGGGTCCGTGGTCCCGAACCTGAATAATGATGCTATCCGGATTACCCGCATCGGCCAGCATGCTTATTTCTACTGCCGTATCAGGTTTGGTGTACTTGATGGCATTGCGCACGACGTTTTCAATGGCGCTATGAAGCAGTCTGGTATTTGCCTTAACGCTTGCCGGAAAAGCGTTCTTCAGCTTCGACTTCGCAACCCCTTGATTCCGCTTCGAATTGTGCATCATCGATGAGTCCTTCAAGCAGTTCGCGCATATCGACCTTCTCGATATGCGCAGCATCCACCCCTGCTTCCAGGCGAGAGAGTTCAAGAAGTTGCCCGATCAATTCATTCAGCCGTTCTATCTCGGTTTCGATGCGGTCAAGCTCTTTTTCCGCCTGACCGTTTGATCGCTGCCGGGCAAGGCCCAATGCGACCTGCAAGCGCGCGAGTGGAGAACGCAGCTCATGGGAGGCATCGCTCAGTAACTGCCGTTGTGCGCCAAATACCTTTTCGAGCCGTTCAGCCATTCGGTCGAATGCGCCCGCCAGATCCGCAATTTCATCGCGGCGGTTGCCCATGGATGGGGCAACACGCTGGGTAAGATCACCGGCTGCGATATGCTGGGTGGCGCGGCGCAACCGCTCGAGCGGAAAGGTCAGGTAACGGCTGAGCAACAGGCAAATCAGCGCACTGACCAAAGCTGCCACCGCCACGGGAAGCGCAATAACTCTCGGGCGCTGCAAAACTCTACGCAAGGTAATGCTCTGGAAGTCGGGAACCATGCGGTAGGCGCTTCCATCCGCCAACCGTATGGGCTGCAAATGGGGCGGTCCTTTTCGTTCCATACGGCGTTCCGCGTGTTCACGCCTTCGATCCAGCCTTGCAATGATATAAGCGGGAATCTCTCGCTCAAGCACATCTTGCCCTGCCTCATTGATCAAGAAAATGGGTATTGCTTCGCTGCGATCCAGATTTTCCAGCCATTCCTTGAGGCCTTCGATACCTTTCTGTTTTGCGGATGCCTGGCCTTGATTGAAGTATTCCGAAAGACGTACGCGCATGCTGCCGATATCTTGTTGTGTTCGTGTATGTTCGAGATAACTCGAAGCAGCGAACATAACCAATGCAGAAAAAATAATCAGCGTAAGCCAGAACGACAGAAATATTTTCCAGAAAAGTCTGTGCACCGTCAGTTCCGTGAATAAATATAACCGACGCCGCGGACCGTCTTGATCCGCTCCTGGCCATCGGATAGCGGACCCAGCTTTTTACGCAGATTGCTTACATGCATATCAAGACTGCGATCATAACGGCTCAATTTACGCCCAAGCGCACGCTCGGAAAGATCCGCTTTCGACACCACATTGCCGGCTTCGCGCAACAGTACGCTCAACAGGCTGAATTCCGTGCTGGTCATCGATACGGGATTATCGCCGCACCTTACGGTACGTGAGCCAAAATGCATAACGAGATCGTCCAGCGCAATCTGATCAGGGTGCTCGTTTCCATTATGCAGCTCGCCTTGCGCCTCTGCTCTTCTCAGGATTGCGCGAATCCGCGCCACCAGGACGCGAGGATTGGATGGTTTGGCTAAATAGTCGTCCGCCCCGAGCTCAAGCCCGACGATGCTGTCGACGTCATTTCCACGTGCGGTCAACATCAACACGGGAAGCAAGGACCGCGCTCGCAGTTCACGCAATACGTCAAAACCATTCCGGTTCGGCATCATCACATCCAGTATCAATAGATCATACTCGTTAGCCAGCGCCTTGCTCAAAGCCATGTCGCCATCATAAGCCACGTCGACGCTGAATCCCTCTTCCGTGAGGTAATCGACCAGCATGCCGCTCAGTTCGATATCGTCATCCGCCAGTAGTATGCTCGCCATCCGTTTTCCCAAGTCAAGCTGTTACAAATGCAACGTGATCCATTCTGTCTTGAATATTGCCAAATCAGGACGAACAAATATAGCGGCCTCTGGCTTCTTTACACAAATTTACGCTTCCTTAACCCTACTTGACATTGCCTGGCCTTATTCTTTGTTCAAGCCGTGAAGGTTCATGGCGACATTCGTTAATAACGCAATCAAGAGGACTTGGCCAATGAAAACAATCATGAAAATTTCACTGATCGGTGGTTTATTAGTAAGCAGTATCGCTTTGGCAGCTCCGCAACCCGATGCTGATTCTAAAGATGGCGCGCGGGGATGCCGTCACGGCGCACATGCCGGGATGATGGGGCACGGCATGAAAGGCGAAGGGCGTTTCCTGGACAGGATGGCGGATCGCCTCCAACTTACTACGGAACAGCGTTCATCAGTTAAAGCCGTTTTGGAAAAGTCGAAGCCGCAAATGACAGCGATAAAAGAAAAGATGCGGACAAATCGCAAGGCGTTAAGAGAACTTGGACAAGATGGCAGCAGCGACGATAGCCGGGTACAAGCATTGGCACGAGAACGAGGTGATCTGGTGGCAAACCTGGTCATTGAGCGCAGCAAGATACGCAGTAATATTCAGCAGATTTTGACTGATACGCAGCGCGAGCAGATGAAACAAATGCGATCGAAGCATGAACACGGCCACCCGCATCGTCATGGCATCACGATAATGGGTAAAGTGTAACGCCTGACAGTGTCAACAGCGGTTTGGCGAAAGCCGCCGCTGCCAACGTGGGATTGCAAGCTAATGTCACGTAAGGAATAATCTTTAAACTGCCGTGGAGCGACCTGCTCAGAAGATTCCTAATCCCTCTTTACGGCAATCCAGGAAGTGACATCACCCGCCTTGGCCCGGCCATCACTGTGAGGGACCGTGCGTACCACGGAACCTGTCAGCGTTGGACGCTGATTGATGCCATTCGACCACATCGGAGTGAAAAAACCCACATAGTCATAGACCTGCCCATAGGAATCCTTGGTGTCGCCAATCCCCCGAAATCGTACCGTGCATGGAAGAACAAAAGTCGTCCAGCCCGATAACCGGAATTGATAGGTGTCACCGAACGACAGCCGCCCCGCAAACACTTCCGGACCGAATTCTTCGATGATAAGTTCTCCCCTCCCGAACTCAAGCGCATTGAATTCCTTCGAAACGTCGGGTTCGTTGATAAAACTTCTGTACGTCCAGCTTCCTAGTACCGAATGTGGAGGCAAAATGCAGTTTTGCATGGTCATGGTTCGAACCTCTTGATTTTGTTTATGAAACTCATCGGCATTTTTTATGACCGATGAGGCTTAAGGCGTGGCACCCTGCATATATCCATTCAGCACTCCGATGAGCCCCGAACAAACGATGAATGCAAGGTAAATGTTGTGGAGCCCATGGTATTAGCAAATCCCCGGCGCGGACTGCAATGGTGGCGGGGGGGGATAGGGAATCAGAAATGGCGGCTGCGGGGGAAACGGCGGAGGGGGCGGATAGGGAATAAGCGCCGGTTCCTCGAACGGCTGGCATGGCTGACCCGTCTGACCCGGCTGGTTTGGCTGGCCCGTCTGACCCGGCTGGTTTGGTTGACCCGTCTGACCCGGCTGGTTTGGCTGACCCGTCTGACCCGGCTGATTTGGCTGGCCCGTCTGACCCGGCTGGTTTGGTTGACCCGTCTGACCTGGTTGATTTGGCTGAGTGCTCATGCTCACATCCAGAGCCGCCAAAACCGCCGCGATGGGGTTTGCTAAGCCATAAGGATCTTTCGGATCACCCGCAAAGTAAAGGCCGACAACCTCGTTGGCATCATTGAGTATTAAGGAGCCGGAGTCCCCGTTGTCGCCCAACTTCGCATTCCGGGTTGAATCGGGCTTTATTCCGATCTGGTTAGTAAGCTGAATCTGACCAATACCATGTCCAAAGTCGAGATTCACGCTGAGTTCATCCGTATCGACAATGCCGTAGGTCAGCCCCGTGGTCCGTCCGCGCTTCCGCACGGACTCGCCGAGGGTTGCCTTATTGGTTCCCGCTATCTTGCCGATATCAAGGATTTCCCAGTCTGCCTGACGGGCTGAAAGCTCCGCTACTGCACAATCAACCTGATCGCCGAATATCCCGCGCTTCAGTATAGCGACCTCCGAACCGGGACACTTGCCCCCGTCAATCCGGGAGGGCTGCACAATCGCGTCGCCGACGGACCACGACTTGTCGATGCACAGCACATGAAAATTACTCAGGATCATGGGCTTGCCGGTCGCATTATCCGTGACCAGCGCGCCCAAGGTTCCACCCCAAGTCATTCGGTCCACCAGGCGGCACGGACCGATGCTCATCCCGCCCTTTAAAACGGGATACTCTTTCATATCCGCCTCCAGGACGAGATCAAGGGCATCCACGGCCAGGGGGTGCAATACGAACCTCCGCTCGATCACATCGGTGGGAAATCCCTCAATGGCTTGGGGAATACTATCCGCTGGCGAAACATCCCGTTTTTTCTCGACAAGCACGCGAATCGCCATGGTATTGGTGGGCCGGCCTCCTACTTCCTTAAAGCCGATATCTACTCCCGTGACTCCCGGGCGATTCAGCAGATTTTTTTCCACGGCCGTCTTAGCCTGTTTTAGCTTGGGATCAATCTCTGCCATAGCAGTCTCTCCAGTATCGGTACGGGAAAATTATTTTTCCAGACCTTGTTTATCAATAATGACCAGCTGCTCATCTCGCCATGCTATGTGGGTGAATCTCCGGATGCAAGGCGGCGTCCGATGGTCAGAAGTAGCTGTTCAGCTTCTGCCGCGTGCGCACTGGCAACTGCCGGATCTTCGAGTCTCTCGTAGAGCCCAGCGGGCGCTCCTTCTCCCGCATCAGGTATCTTCCCCATCCATTTTCCCTGCCAGAAATTGCTTCCAAAAACGCCATGAACTACTTTCCAGCTTTCAACCCGATCATCCGCCCACCCATAAAACTTCCAATACACGGGATTAACCTGCATCGAATAAAAATCGGGGAGGTAGTTGTACCGGGGGTCGTCCCATTCGACCGGTATTGTCTCAACCTCGGGACCAGGATCGGGGCGCCTGGCACCGGGAACAGCCGACCATCTCCGCTTCACTGTGTCATGTACCGTAGTGTGGATAAGCTCGCCCAGCATGCCGAGACTTATATCCTTCAAAAACCCTGGATCGGTGAACATGTTCTCCCAGGGCTTGAGGTACTTCGCGAAGGTAAGGTCGGTCTTGGATCGCGTCATGAATTGGATGACTACCGGGAACTCTCCTGGATCAAACCATGGTGCCGGAACGGGAAAGTCGGGGTCATCCGGACATGGTATCTCCAGCCAGCCTTCTATACGCCCATAGCTCGGATCGCCCGCCCGTGCGAGAATCTTGTTTGCATATTGGATGGTCTGACGATGCATGTAGAGATAATCCTCGCCAGAACCATTGTTCACGAACGGATCGCCATTTTCATCCAAGGCTGGTCGGGGCGGTTCCCACCCGGCCTTCCGCAACTCATCCTGCAGGTCTTTTGGATAATTTACCCAATTGTCACGCACCTCATGCCAAAGATAGTAATGCATTCGACATGCCCGGGCAGCCATCGCATCGACAAGTTGTTCAGGAACGGGAGGGGTCACCGTATCTTTCCTCAATTACAAAAACGTTTCTCGGAAAAGGCTCGCGGGCTGTTCATCGATTATTAACAACCACGTACCGCTTCCAGTGATGGATAGCCACCGTAACCACGTTGGGCTTCCAGTGATGGATAGCCGCCGTAACCACGCTGGGCTTCCAGTGATGGATAGCCACCGTAACCACGCTGGGCTTCCAGTGATGGATAACCACCGTAACCACGCTGGGCTTCAGTGATGGATAGTAACCACCGTAACCACGCTGGGCTTCCAGTGATGGATAGCCACCGTAACCACGTTGGGCTTCCAGTGATGGATAGCCGCCGTAACCACGCTGGGCTTCCAGTGATGGATAGCC
>CAWKMH010000037.1:0-6484 GCA_963850515.1 uncultured beta proteobacterium | reverse complement strand
GTTTAGCGAACTTAAAGCTTCACAGGGAAAGGCGGCATTATACGGATACTAAAAACAGAGTCAAGGGTTTTTTTCAAACTTCTTTATTCTTGCTAAGAGGAGATCGTTACCCTGGCGAATTTTCGCTTGCCTACTTGCACTACTGCGGTTTCACCACGACCCAATTTGACGGTCTTGTCGCTGACTTTTTCGCCATTCAACCTTACGCCACCCTGTTCGATCAAGCGTAGCGCTTCTGTCGTACTGGCGGTTAGTCCGGCTTGCTTGAGTAACTGTGTAATCGGCAACCCTTCAGCGTCAGTATACAACATCTTCTGAGGCATGTCATCCGGCAGTCCTCCGCGCGTGAACCGTGCCTCGAAGTCGGCTAATGCCGATTCTGCGTCTTGTTTGCTGTGAAAGCGGGCAACGAGCTCTTGCGCAAACATCACTTTGATATCGCGCGGGTTGCGGCCGCTTCTCACTTCCTGCTGCCACTGGCGAATAGTCACTGACCGGCTCAAATGATAATAGCTCGATATATCGCCACATCAGCTCATCGGAAATCGACATGAGCTTGCCGAACATATCGGTGGGGTTCTCGGTAATGCCGATATAGTTGCCGGCTGATTTGGACATTTTGTTGATGCCGTCCAACCCCTCGAGAAGCGGCATGGTGATAATACACTGCGGTAATTGTCCGAAGTGCTTCTGCAATTCCCGGCCCATCAGCAAATTGAATTTCTGATCGGTGCCGCCCAGTTCGATATCTGCCTCAAGCGCAACTGAATCGTAGCCCTGAATCAACGGATACAAAAATTCGTGAATAGCGATGGCCTTATTACTTCGATAGCGTTTGCCAAAATCTTCACGCTCCAGCATGCGTGCAACAGTATGTGTCGCCGCCAGTTTGATCAGATCGGCGGCATTGAGCTTATCCATCCAGCTGGAATTGAATACCACCTCGGTTTGCTCGGGCCTGAGTATGCGAAAGACCTGGTTCTGGTAGGATTTGGCATTCTCGGCCACTTGCTCGCGAGAAAGAACGGGGCGCGTCATATTCTTGCCGCTGGGATCGCCGATCATGCCGGTAAAATCACCAATCAGGAATAGGGCGCGATGCCCTAAATCCTGTAAATGGCGAATTTTGTTGAGCAGAACGGTATGACCCAGGTGCAGGTCCGGCGCCGTGGGATCAAACCCAGCCTTGACCCTGAGCGGGCGATTTAAAGCAAGCTTTTGCTCTAGTTCGTCTTCCGGCAGAATCTCGCTGCTACCATGCTTGATGATTTCCAGCTGTTCTGAAATTTGTATCGTCACAGGAACGCCGGGAGTATATTACCCACAATTATCCGCTGCAAAACCCCAATTGATCAGTTTATCCAGCACGGCATTAACATAATCCACACGACGATTCTGATAATCCAGATAGTAGGCGTGTTCCCACACGTCAATCGTCAATATTGGCTTTATCCCTTTGGTCAATGGCAGATCCGCATTGCCGGTCTTGCTGACCTGGAGCTTATCGCCATCCTGTACCAGCCATGCCCAGCCGCTGCCAAACTGGGTTGTCGCCGCAGTCGCCAATTCTTTTTTGCAAGCTTCGACGCTACCAAAAGATGCTTCTATTTTTTGCTTCAACGCTGCCGGAGGCACGCCGCCGCCTTTAGGCGTCAGGGAATTCCAGTAGAAAGTGTGATTCCAGACCTGTGCTGCGTTATTGAAAATTCCGGTTTTGTCCGCCTTGCCTGCCACCGAAGCAATGATCTCCTCCAGGGATAAATCCTCGAGCTCCGTCCCGGCTATCAGCTTGTTGAGGTTATCGACATAAGTCTTGTGATGCTTGCCATAATGAAAACTCAGCGTATTTGCGGAAATGACGGGATCCAGCGCATTATCCGGATAGGGTAAAGGCGGCAGAACATGCGGCGCACTTTCAGTCTTTTGGTTGCTCATGATTTTTGCTCCTGTGTGGTGACATAAAATCCGATCCGTTCCCCTTTGCGAAATACCGAGTGGTAAATTATTTCCGGGGAAATAAATAAAACCGATTGATACGCTGTTACCAAGATGACCTGAGAACAACGTATTCCGATTCAGTTCGCGGGACCACTATGAACAATGACCGATCGAAAAGGGAAGTCGAGGTTGGCTCCGGTATAGCTGGATCAGGCGATAACACTTATAGGCAGTATATCCGAAATAAGCGGAAAATAGCGCACTGCTGTTCGGTAGCATACGGAGTTGAAGCGTCAACAGATCAGTCCGCCGTCTCATTTTCCGGTCTGCTGACCCGATGACTGGCATCTTGCTGAGAGCAGGTAGAGATCTAATGCTTCATGCAAGCAATACTGCCCAAATCCGCTAATGCGCCAGACGCGAAAATCAAATACCGGGTGAAGCCCAAACCGAAATCACGTCATGAGCGCAACAGAGGATATGTGGGGTGATAGGAGATTCGAGAAAGAGCGAATCATTCGTATTGCGAGACTTGAGATCAAGCCAGAATTGAAAAGCCTGAGCTTGAATGATGAGAAACTTCAATCAATACGCGGTGGTGAAAACCGTCCGGAAATCACACCGCAATGAGCAGGTGGTTGCGATTACCTCACCTATGTTGGAGTGCGTCAAAAATCCGTTGCCTATCAAGCGCTATGCACCTTGGAGTTCAACCAGTTGCTTGTCGGGGTAGCGCTCTATCTGATATCTCAACCACAGCCTGCCACCGATATGCAATGCCAGCATATCGGCATTGAACTGCAGATCCCGGTTTTCCATCTCACTGGTGGTTTCGCGAAAAAGTTGAAGCCACCGCTCAAATAATTTGGCAGTCAGGCCGGGCAGAGCCACGTGCTTGGGCATGGGGGCACCGCGAAAATGGCTCGTTCCGCGCAGCTTCATCGACCAGAAATTGATCATCTGCACAAAATGTGCATCCCAATTGGTAACATGCGCTTCGAAAATCGGGCCCAGCAACGGATCTTTTCTGGCTCTTCCGTAAAAGGTATGAACCAGCCGAGAAATTTCCTCTTCGGTACACAAGTCAGGATAGGGTGCTATAAACTCTGGTTGTGGCGTAGTCATAGTAGTCAGAAAATAATAAATGTTATTACCGCAGCTATATGGCAGGGGTCGCTGGCTTAGGGTTCCCGGGTAAAAACGGGCGCGAGGATTGAAAATTGCAATTTCGTACTTTAGGCAGTATTCTATGTGACAAGTTTGCCTGAGTAAAGAGTCAATGCAGATTTACCGCATCTTCAAAATGATTATGGTCCTTTAATATAAAAATCCAGAACGGGAAAAACCAAAATCTAGAACACGCCATCCCTGGATACCCCATCGCACCTTAGCATTACCCGCAATGTTTGCAGTGCTTCCAACTGAATCTGGCGCACGCGTTCCCGTGTGAGATCAAGATTCGTCGCCAATTGTTCCAGTGTCTGGATTTCGTATCCGTTAAGGCCGTAGCGCTTTTCAATGATGAGTCGTTGCTTTTCATTCAACCGGTTAAGCCATTCCTGAATGCGACATTTGATCTCGGACTGTTCCACCATATGGTCGGGGCCGGGATTGTTTTCGTCGGCGATCGCATCACCAATGGATAATAATGGATCGACATCAAGCGGCGCATCCAATGACATCATGCTCATGTTCAAGGACAGCATTCTTTGCACTTCCTTGACGGGACGTCCGAGTAAATGCGCCACATCCTCCGGTTTGGGCTCCTTTCCCGTATGCGCTTCCAGATGACGGGCGGCGTGTAAAATGATATTCAAGTCTTTGATGACGTGCACCGGCAAACGGATGGTTCGCGACTGATTCATGATGCACCGTTCGATGTTCTGCCGTATCCACCAGGTAGCGTACGTCGAAAAACGAAATCCACGCTCCGGGTCGAACTTGTCCAGTGCATGCATCATGCCCATATTTCCTTCTTCGATCAGGTCCAGTAATGCGACGCCATGTTTGGTATAGTGTTTTGCTATATTGACCACCAAACGCAGGTTGCATTCGATCATTTTCTGACGCGCATCAAAATCATTCTGCCTGACCAGGCGTGTCAATTTCGCCTCTTCCTTCGCACTCAACAGCGCATTGTGCCCGATATCATTGAAGTAGATCTGGGTGACATCAGTCAGGAGGAAGTCGCTTGGAGGCTCGGCACCCGCGCTGGAGGGCGCTTCGGAAATCTCAAGCACATCATCGGGATCCACAGGATCTATCCTGTCAAAGGACTCCTCGTCGTCGGGATACTGTAGCTGATTCATCATGGGCTCATCCTGATATTCCGGGTAAATGCTTCAAAGGGTCAACCGGTTTTCCATTCTTGCGAATTTCGAAATGAAGTTTTACCAGACTCGCGTCGGTATTTCCCATCTCGGCGATCTTCTGGCCTTTTACTACTGTTTGTCCTTCTTTCACCAGAATTTTGCTGTTGTGAGCATAGGCGCTGAGGTAAGTATTGTTATGCTTGATAATGATAAGCTTGCCGTAACCGCGCAGTCCGGCACCGCTATAGACCACCTTGCCATTGGCAGATGCGGTTACTGCTTGGCCGGCATTGCCTGAAATATCAATCCCTTTGGAACTTTCCGAGAAAACGCCCAATATCTTGCCCCTGGTTGGCCAGATCCAGTCGACGCGATCGCCGTCATTGAGATCTTCTGCTAGCTGGAGGTATTGGATTAATTTCGGTACCGGTATTCTTCTCGGTCATCGGGTCGGCTTTTACCGGCACCACCAAGGGAGGTGCGCCCGGCAAGCCTTTCAATTGTGCGATGGCCTGATCCGAATAAGGTAGTTTGAACCCCCTGGGTTCTGTTTTCAGCTTATCCGTGCTGGCCTGAGGTTTTGCTCCGTTTGGGGAGACGATGACAGGTGTGGTTGCGACCGGGGATGGCAGCGTCGTTTCCCGGATGGGAAATAACGATGGCTGTGCCAGCAGGGAAGGCGAGGATAAGTAAAGTTGCTGTCCGACATGAATGGCGCCCGGATCCACAATATTATTCCATTCCGCTAAACTCTTCTGATCGATGCCATGGCTCAGCGCGATGCTGTACAGCGTGTCACCTTTTTTTATGATGTATGCATCAGGTCGCACGGTGGATACCTCGGAACCGGCATTTTCCGGCTCTACCGTCGCGCGATCGACTACCGGCGCGCGATAAGGCGTAGATTCACAACCCGTCACCAAAAGGCATAAGACGAGAAGCGGGCAATAGGCTGAAGAAAAAAAACTGCTCATACGAAATGAACGACGTCCCCTGAAAATTTCGCGGCATGATGCATCACTGCTCAAATACTTCTGCCTGATCCTCGCACGCCTCATTCCCGTCTCTTATTTTGCATCGTTTAACGTTTCCAGATTCCGGGCACTATCGGGACAAACCTGACCTCGTCAAGCATTGTCTCAGTATAACCCTGCAAATTACGTTCGATAACGCACAGATACTGATCCTGGCTTCCCTTGGGAAAAACTATCCTGCCGCGAATCGCCAGCTGTTCAAGTAATGTTGCTGGAATATGTGTAGCCGCGGCGGTAAAGATAATGCCATCGAACGGTGCGGACTCGGGCAACCCGAGCAAGCCGTCAGCATGCTTCAGGCGGACATTGTTGAGGCGCAGTTGTCGCAAACGTGTGCGGGTGCGGGTAAGCAAGGGCCCGACTCTCCCGACGAATAAACCTCCCGCACAAACTGTGCCAGTACAGCCGTCTGGTAGCCGCAGCCCGAGCCGATCTCAAGCACCTTGTCGAGGCCCGAACCCGCGCGCAGCAGCTCACTCATACGGGCTACGGTAAATGGACTTGAAATGGTCTGACCGAAATTGATAGGCAATGCCACATCGTCATAAGCGCGGTTTGCCAGGACTTCCTCGACAAAGATGTGACGGGGAACGGCGCTCATTGCCGCCAGCACCACTTCATCAACGATGCCCCGCGCGCGCAGACGCTCGATCATGCGCGCACGAGTACGCGCCGACGTCATGCCGATACCGGAGTAGTGGGTGTTCAAATTAGCGATACCTTGAACAGGTGGTGTTCAACCATGCACAATAACCGAAATGCTGTGCTGCTATTTCAACCACTCTTTTACGGCATCCAACTGCCCATATCGTGTCAAGTCAATTTGCAGCGGGGTCACCGATACACGATTACGCTGAATGGCAAGAAAATCCGTGCCCTCTCCCGCATCCTGAGCAGGCCCGGCTGCGCCTACCCAGTAAACGGTATTCCCGCGCGGGCTCCGCGATTTGACCACGGGCTCCGCCTTATGCCGACGGCCAAGCCGGGTAACCTCCATGCCTTGCAATTCGTCGTACGGGATGTCGGGTACATTGATGTTCAGCAATACCGTCCCGTGAAGCTTGTCGTTTTGGAAACGTTGTACTATTTCAGTCGCTATACGTGCGGCGGTGGAGAAATTACCGGTGGAAAAGCTGGCAAGAGAGATGGCAAATAAGGGATGCCCAGCAGGAAACCCTCCGTTGAAACAGCTACGGTACC
>CAWKMH010000036.1:0-23832 GCA_963850515.1 uncultured beta proteobacterium | reverse complement strand
TGAAAGTGCAATACGGCTCTTCCGATTCAGAGACATTGAATGCAGACTGGGGCAATACCTCAATCCCCAGCGGCTTCAGCAGTTGGCCGATTTCCCGCAACTTACCGGAATTACTGCTGGCGATTACCAGTTTTTGCATTTCAGCTCTTTATCGGGCGGCCAATACCGCTTTTTGAATTGCTATCAATTCCTGTATCCCTGCTGTGCCAGGTCTACCATGGCGTTCAGGTCCTGCCGGCTGAACGGGACCCCTTCCGCAGTTCCCTGCATCTCCACCAGACCAGAGTCGCCAGTCATGACGACGTTCATGTCGGTGTCGCAGCGGGAGTCTTCAAGATAATCCAGATCAAGCACGGGCACGCCCTCGTAGATGCCAACCGAGATGGCGGCGACATGACGTGAGTATCGGTGTCGTTTGTATCAATTGCTGGCGTAACAGTTTTTCCACCGCGTCATGCAGCGCCACAAACGCCCCGGTGATGCTGGCCGTACGGGTGCCGCCATCGGCCTGAATTACGTCGCAGTCGATCTGGATAGTGCGCTCGCCCAGTTTTGTGAGATCCATTACTGAACGCAATGCGCGTCCGATGAGGCGCTGGATTTCCATGGTGCGCCCGGATTGCTTGCCCTTGGCCGCTTCGCGCTGCATGCGCTCATTAGTGGAACGTGGCAGCATGCCATATTCCGCAGTGAGCCAGCCCTGCCCTTTACCACGTAGAAACGGGGGTACTTTCTCGTCCAGGCTGGCTGTACATAATATCCTGGTATCGCCACACTCGATCAGCACCGCACCTTCAGCATGCTTGGTGTAATGGCGGGTAATTTGAACCGGACGAAGTTGAGCCGGCGTGCGATTACTGGGGCGCATGGTTGTGGTAAATCTCTAGATGATATTGTAACGGTAGCGCCTTTGCCCTTTCGCCGGTAACCACAATCGATAATGCCAGCGTTGTCGGCAACGATTGTGGTCAAGGCGCGAACTCGTTGTGCATATCCGCGACGATGATGTGTGATAATTCCCATCGCTTACTATTTTAACCTATTAGGACCTGTCAGTGGATGAGTTAGCGACGATCTACAGCATGACCGGCTATGCGGTGGTCGCAAGGAATTGTCACGAGGTTCACTGAATCTGGAGCTGCGCTCCGTTAATAATCGCTATCTGGATATCCAGTTCCGCCTGCCTGATGAACTCCGCTTGCTGGAGGCATCCATGCGCGAGTGTCTGACCGCCCGGTTGAACCGGGGAAAAATCGAATGCCGGTTGAGTTTTTTTCAGATCAGGGGTACGGAAGATCTGCAGCATATCAACGCTAACCTGTTACAAAAATTACTGGAATTGAATCGTACCGTCAGGGTGGCTTACCCGACGCACAGGGTCTCGAAGTGGCGGATATTCTTCGCTGGCCCGGAATATTGGGGCCGATTCCCTGTCAACAGAGATTTGCGCGAGCCTTGCATGGAATTGCTGCACGCTGCCCTGGATGAGTTTGCGGCGGCACGTGCCCGCGAAGGCGAAAAACTTAAAGCCATCCTACTTGAGCGCCTCTGCAAGATGCGTCGCCTGGCAGCCGAAGTGTGCGCCGCGTATTCCTGCGTTGCTTGTGGCTTTCAGGAAAAGATCAAGCCCGTTTGCAAGATGCCATGATAAATCATGATGATGACCGTATCCGTCAAGAGCTGTCATTGTTTACCAGTAAAATCGATGTGGACGAAGAACTGTCCCGCCTGCAGGCCCATTTTGAAGAAGTGGAACGGGTCTTGTCCGCAGGGGGGCAATCGGCAAACGACTGGATTTTTTGATGCAAGAGCTCAATCGCGAAGCCAATACCGTAGGTTCAAAATCGGTTGATGTGGAAGTATCGAAAATTTCCCTCGAGCTTAAAGTGCTGATCGAGCAAATGCGTGAGCAGGTGCAGAATATTGAGTGATAATATTAGATGGGCCTGGCTGAAACTCGCACGGATAACTGCCTTATAAAAGTCCCGCTGAGCATTTTTGATGAGCACGTTGATCAATGGCTCATGCTGGAAAAGGGTATCAAAAGTCTGTCCTTCTACCCCGTGGACCGTGACTACTCATTATGTGTAGAAAGCGGGTATTAGCTTAGGTAGAGGGAGGTCAAGCGACACTTCACATTATCTTTGTTTTATAAGCATGGATGAGACGGAGCGTTAAAAGTCTTCTGGCCTTTCTTTCTGCATCAGCCTTAAGCAGTACTCAATGGTCTTTATGGGTCTGAGGCGATACTTATACCCAACCTATTCCTAGAACGCCCAAACCGGCAACAAGTATTACAATATAAACAATCCAGGAAGTTATACTATTCATGGGTTTCCTTTCATATAGAGATAGAGCATCCATATCATTTGCCTTTTCACTGCTTATATCCGTGCGCTAAGCCACAGAGATAATACGAGGCTGGTTTTTCCCCAAAGCGAAGAAGGGATATCTGGGGATAGTATTTTTTGCAGCCGCTGCAAGAGTTGGGCATGGGATTAAGCTTGTCAGCTCACGTGAATCAAAAAAGGCCAGGCGTAGAATAAATGACACCTTGAAGTCGGGACGGACCGCCCTTATCTGATCAAGTAATCAATCACTGCGATATACGAACTCCATGAGCGACTCCTCTCACCTCGTATGCCCTCACTGTCAAGCGATCAATCGTGTGCCGACTGCGCGGCTCGACCAGAAACCCAATTGCGGGCAGTGTCACCAGCCTTTGTTCACGAGCCATCCGGTAGAGCTCACCACGTCCACATTCGCACGACACCTTGACCACAACGATATACCGTTGGTGGTGGATTTCTGGGCGCCATGGTGCGGGCCATGCAAGATGATGGCCCCAGCCTTCGTGCAAGCCGCGGCGATGCTGGAGCCGCTTGTCCGTGTAGCCAAGGTGAACACTGATACCGAGCAAGCGTTGGGTACGCAATACAGCATCCGCAGCATCCCTACTTTGATTCTGTTTAAAGACGGGCATGAAGTAGCGCGGCAGGCCGGCGCTTTGACAACCCAGGATATTGTGCGCTGGGTTCGTGCGCATTAATGGCATTGATTGGACTACCGGTCAGTTGGCTTGGTTGGAATGAGCCGAAGCTGTTAAACTTTGGCGGCACACTTGATAATCAAGCGACAGCGCTCCGCTATATAAAGCTGGAAAGAGGGAAACACCGCAACCAGCAAACTGGCGGGTGATACCGTGCGTTAATACTGTAGGGCTAACTTCAATATGACCATAACGCCGGGTGATTTATATATTATCAGCGCTCCATCAGGCGCTGGAAAAACCAGCCTGGTTAAAGCCCTGCTTCAAACCGGTATCGACCTGAGCCTGTCAATTTCATACACCTCGCGGCCGGCGCGTCCTGAAGAAATCGACGGGCGCGATTACCATTTTATACGCCGGGAAATTTTTGAGCAGAGGCTGAAACAGGACGAATTTCTGGAAAGTGCGCAAGTTTACGGAAATTTCTATGGCACTTCAAAACGATGGATCAACGAAACCATAGCTTCAGGACGCGACGTTCTGCTGGAAATTGATAGCCAGGGCGCTCATCAGGTGCGGGAGGTTTTTCCTCAGGCAGTGAGAATTTTTGTTCTGCCCCCTCGCTCGAGGTGCTGGAAATGCGTTTGAGGCACCGGGCTCAGGATAGTTCGAAGCGATCAGCGCGGCGCCTGGCTGCGGCCCGTGACGAAATCGAGCCATGTGGGCGAATATGACTATGTTATTATCAATGAAAGGCTGGATAAGGCATTGCAGGATTTGAAGTGCATTGTACACGCCGAGCGCTTGAGAATGACAAAACAAATTGCCCGCCATCATGGTCTGGTGACGCAACTCGGGAAAACGCCTTTTCCATAAATCGACGATTATTCGCAGTATTCGCCGCACCCGAATGGAATTCGATACGCTACACTGTAAGTTCTTTACACCAGTTACCGTTATTGCATTAGACTTCTTATACTTCAATTTCTATCACATTATACTGCGAGGTAACATCATGGCACGAATTACCGTTGACGATTGTTTGAAAAGAATTCCCAATCGCTTCGATATGACGTTGGTCGCGACCATTCGAGCAAGACAGCTTTCAGTTGGTGGTTCCCCCATGGTGGAGCCCGCGCGGGATAAACCTACCGTAATCGCGTTACGCGAACTGGCTCAAGGGAAGGTGGGAGTCGAAATTCTCACTATGGGCACCATTTGATTTTATTTAACGTGCCCCCATTTAATTTTATTAAAAATCCGCTTGAACTATCACTGATACTCATTTTGTCAGACCAAGATACCTGCAAATCTGGATTTATAGCCTGTCATGAGGATGTTGCCATCCTGAAAAAACCCACACAGGGTTTATCACAGAGAAATGAAGGAAACGATCGATGCGAGCACGAGGTCTGCCGGATTCCTCTGCTACCTTGCCCGAGGCGGATTTCCTATTTAGTGAATTATCCGGCTACCTCAAGCCGGAGGATGTTTCCGAGCTTCAGAACGCTTACCTTTTCAGCCAAAGTGCCCACTCCGGGCAATTCCGAAAATCCGGCGAACCCTACATTTCTCATCCGCTGGCGGTAGCCAGCATACTCGGCAAATTACGTCTGGACCCCCAGACGCTAGCTGCCGCGCTGCTACACGATGTGATGGAAGATACTCACGTCTCCAAAGCCGAGATCAGTAATAGATTTGGCAAATCGGTCGCGGAACTGGTGGATGGCGTTTCAAAGCTCGACAAGATCGAGTTCCAGACGCATGCGGACGCACAGGCGGAGAATTTCCGCAAAATGTTGTTGGCCATGGCGCGGGATGTGCGTGTCATACTTATCAAATTGGCGGACCGATTGCACAACATGCGTACGCTGGAGGCGATGCGGCCCGAGAAACGGCGCCGTATCGCCCGTGAAACCATGGAAATCTATGCCCCATCGCCAATCGGCTGGGACTCAACAATATCTATCAGGAACTGCAGGAACTCAGTTTCCGTTATCTGTTTCCCGACGCGTTACCGGGTTCTGGGCAATGCCACCAAAGCGGCGCGCGGAAATCGGCGGGAAATGGTGACTAAAATCCTGGATCCATCAAACAGCGTCTTAAAGTCGGCGGGCTGGATGCGGAAGTGACCGGACGTGAAAAACAGCTTTACAGTATCTACAAGAAAATGGCGGAGAAGCACCTCACATTTTCCGAGGTACTCGACATTTACGGTTTCCGCGTTATCGTTAAGGATGTGCCTTCGTGTTACATAGCGCTGGGCGCATTGCATAGCCTCTACAATCCCATCCCTGGAAAATTCAAGGACTATATCGCCATTCCCAAGGCAAACGGCTACCAGTCATTGCACAATACTTTGTGGGGACCCTATGGCACGCCCATTGAAGTGCAAATTCGCACCGCCGAAATGCATCGAATCGCCGAGGCAGGCGTCGCCTCGCACTGGCTCTACAAGAGTACGGATGCGGATCTTAACGACCTGCACATGAAAACCCATCAGTGGTTGCAGAGTCTGCTGGAGACGCTGAGCGATTCCACCGATTCTCTGGAATTTCTGGAACATCTCAAAGTTGACCTGTTTCCCGGGGAAGTCTATGTATTTACGCCCCAAGGCAAGATATTGGCGCTACCCAAAGAATGCTACCGCGGTGGATTTCGCCTATGCGGTGCATACCGACATTGGCGATTGTTGTGTGGCGGCAAAAATAAACGGCGAGAATGCGCCTTTGCGTACCATGCTCCGGAGTGGCGACCGTGTGGAGATCGTGACCGCATCACATGCAAAACCCAATCCTGCCTGGCTTAATTACGTAGTCACCGGCAAGGCACGCTCGCATATCCGTCGTTTTCTCAAGACCATGCAATATGAAGAGTCGGCCAAACTGGGGGAGCGCCTGCTGAATCAAGCTTTAATTTCGCTCAAGGTCGATCCCGAAACGATAAGCGCGGCGCAGTGGGAAAAACTGGCGCGTGAGAGCGGGGCTAAATCCAAAAAGGATTTACTGGCGGATATGGGACTAGGCAAGCACCTGCCGGCGGTAATAGCCAGGCGGCTGGCGGTTCCCCGGAGAATCCGCCTCCGGCCCGAACGGGACTGGCGGTGTCATCACCATACTTGGCACAGAAGGCATGGCGGTGCAGTTTGCGAAATGCTGCCGCCCCATCCCGGGGGATTCCATTGTTGGCTTTATCAAAAAAGATCAGGGACTTGTGATTCATATCCATGACTGCCCGGCCGCTTTAAAAAACCGCGGTAACTCGGAAAACTGGCTGGACGTGGCTTGGGGCAAGGATATCAGCAGGCATTTCGAGGTCAGCATCAAGCTGATGGTGGCCGATCAACGTGGCGTGCTGGCGAGAGTAGCCGCCGCAATCGCCGAGGCCGGATCCAATATTGACAATGTTGCCATGGACGAAGATGAAGGAAAGGGTACGTACACAACCATGAATTTCATGTTGCAGGTCCGCAACCGCCATCATCTGGCGCAAGTGATGCGCAGCTTGAGGCGTATTCCCGAAGTGGCGAAAATCACCCGCATGAAGAGCTGATCGACTCGTCTCGCATCACGTTTCTACAGAATACTGCGTGCCCGCAGTCAGTTGCCCGGCATTGAGCTCGTGCCAGCAATTCACTTTTCGACCATAGCTATCGATCATATGCCAGGACTGGCGCCAGCCATTGTCTCGGTTTCCTCCAGCGTCCAGCCTTTACGCTTCGCATAATCTTCCACCTGATCCTTGCCGATTTTGCCTACCGCAAAATAATCGGCGTCGGGGTGAGAAAAATAAAAACCGGATACCGCCGCAGTAGGCACCATGGCGTAAGATTCAGTGATGATAATGCCCGCATTTTCAGGTGCTTTCAGCATTTCGAACAAAGGCCCTTTCTCGGTATGATCGGGGCAAGCGGGATAGCCCGGCGCGGGGCGGATGCCGCGATACTCTTCGCCGACGAGTTGCTCGGTACCCAGGTCTTCGTCCTTTGCGAAACCCCAGAATTCGCGTCGTACCCGCCAATGCATGTGTTCGGCGAAAGCTTCAGCCAGACGGTCCGCCAACGCCTTCAGGATGATTGCACTGTAGTCGTCATGCGTGTCCTCGAATGCTTTTATCCGCGCATCTATACCCATACCCGCAGTAACTGCGAATGCTCCGATGGCATCCTTTATTCCGGTTTCCTTGGGAGCGATGAAATCCGCCAGGCATTGGTTGGGACGTCCAGCCGGTTTCAGGGTCTGCTGACGCAAATTGTGAAAAGTCATCGCCAGCCGGGTGCGAGCCTTATCCGTGTAGATTTCGATATCGTCATCATTTACTGTATTGGCGGGAAAAAGGCCAAACACGGCATTGGCTGTCAGCCACTTCTGCTCGACGATTTTTTTCAGCATGTCCTGGGCGTCGCGGTACAGATTAGTGGCCGCTTCTCCCACCACCTCGTCCTGGAGAATTGCCGGAAACCGGCCGGACAATTCCCACGCCTGAAAAAACGGCGTCCAGTCTATGAAAGGCACCAGTTTTTCCAGTGGATAGTTTCTCAAGGACCTTACGCCGATGAAATCCGGTTCAGGCGGCGTATAGTTCTCCCAATCGGTTTTAAAAGAATTCTTCCGGGCATCCGCTATGGATAGCATTGGCGCAGGCCCCCTTTTATTTTTATGCTGGGCGCGCACTTTTTCGTACTCGGCCTGGAGTTTCTCCACGTAACCCGCCTTTAGATCCTCCGACAGCAAGTTACTGCATACGCTCACGGCGCGGCTCGCATCCGGGACCCATACGGTAATGCCGCTGTAATGGGGAGCCACTTTCACGGCAGTGTGCACACGCGAAGTTGTTGCGCCGCCGATCAATAAAGGAATGGTAAAACCTTCCCGTTCCATTTCCTTCGCCACATGCGCCATTTCCTCCAGCGAGGGCGTAATCAGGCCCGACAAGCCCGATCATGTCGGCCTGCTCACGCCGCGCCATTTCCAGAATCTGTGCAGAAGGCACCATTACGCCCATATTCACTACGGCATAATTGTTACACTGAAGGACTACCGTGACGATATTCTTGCCGATATCGTGAACATCCCCCTTGACCGTGGCGATTACGATCTTGCCCTTGGGCCTGGAATCGCCCAGCAGTTTCTTTTCCGCTTCAATAAACGGCAGCAGGTGCGCCACCGCCTGCTTCATGACGCGCGCTGATTTGACCACCTGAGGCAAAAACATCTTGCCCGAGCCGAACAGGTCGCCCACCACGTTCATCCCGTTCATAAGCGGCCCCTCGATCACCTGGATGGGGCGCCCACCTGCCTCAGCGACTTCGAGCCGCGCCGCCTCGGTATCTTCCACGATATAAGTGGTGATACCCCTTACCAGCGCGTGAGTCAGGCGTTGCTGTAGTGACTCGTTGCGCCAGGCAAGGTCTTCAACATTCTCCTTGGTCTGTCCCTTGAAGCTCTCGGCAAATTCAACCAGCCGCTCGGTGGCGCTCGCGTCTCCATCTCCTTTGGGGGGACGGTTCAGCAGCACATCCTCTACCCGTTCCAGCAGATCCTTGGGGATATCCGAATAAACGCCAAGTTGCCCGGCGTTGACGATGCCCATGGTCATGCCGGCGCGAACCGCATGGTAGAGGAAAGCGGTATGGATCGCTTCCCGCACCGGCTCGTTGCCGCGGAAAGAGAACGACACATTGGAAACGCCGCCGCTCACCTTGACATACGGCAGGGTTTGCTTGATCAGGCGCGTGGCATTGATGTAATCCAGGCCGTAATTGTTATGTTCCTCGATGCCCGTGGCGACCGCGAAAACGTTGGGATCAAAAATGATATCCTCAGGCGGAAAGCCTACCTGATCCACCAGAATGCGGTAGCAGCGCGTGCAAATGTCCACTTTGCGCTCAAGCGTATCAGCCTGACCTGCTTCATCGAACGCCATGACAATTACCGCTGCCCCGTAGCGGAGCGCAAGCTTCGCATGTTCGATGAACTCCGCTTCGCCTTCCTTCAAGCTGATGGAATTGATGATTGCCTTGCCCTGAATGCATTTCAGTCCCGCTTCGATCACCGACCACTTGCTCGAATCCAGCATGATGGGCACACGGCTGATATCCGGCTCGGCGGCGACAAGGTTCAGGAACGTAACCATCGCCTTCTGCGAGTCGAGCATCGCTTCATCCATGTTGATATCGATGATCTGCGCGCCACTCTCGACCTGGTTGCGGGCAACGCTCAGCGCTTCCGAATAGTTGTTGTTCAGTATCAAGCGGGCGAAGGCTTTCGAACCGGTGACATTGGTTCGCTCGCCGACATTCACGAACAATGAATCATCGCCAATAGCAAGCGGCTCCAGGCCGGACAGCCGCAATTTTTTTGGAATATCGGGTATGACTCTCGGCGCGATACCGCTCACCGCATCCGCAATGGCTTTGATATGTGCGGGTGTCGTACCGCAGCAGCCGCCGACGATATTGACGAAACCCGATTGCGCAAAATCCTTTATCAGACTCGCGGTGTATTCAGGCGACTCGTCGTAGCCTGTCTCAGCCAGCGGATTGGGCAGGCCGGCATTGGGGTGCGCGCTTACACGCACACCGGCCACCCTGGATAAATCTTCAATATAGGGACGCATCAACTCCGCCCCTAGCGCGCAGTTGAGCCCGACCGACAATGGCCGCGCGTTACTTACGGAATTCCAGAAAGCCTCCGGTGTCTGTCCGGAAAGCGTACGCCCGGAAGCATCGGTAATCGTTGCCGAAATCATCACGGGAAATCTTGTGCCGTGGGTCTCGAAATATTGATCCACGGCGAACAGTGCTGCCTTGGCATTAAGCGTGTCGAAAATGGTTTCAACCAGCAGGATATCCGCGCCGCCATCGATCAGGCCGCGAATGGATTCGGAATAATCCGCAACCAATTGATCGAAAGTAATGCCGCGGAAACCTGGGTCGTTTACATCCGGGGAGATCGATGCCGTCTTGGTGGTCGGCCCCAGCACGCCCGCGACAAAGCGCGGCTTCTCCGGAGTTTTTGCCTCCATCGCTTGCGCCGCTTCCCGCGCGAGTTTGGCCCCGGCAAAATTGAGTTCGTATACCAGATCCTGCATGTGGTAATCCGACAATCGAGGCGGCGGTGGAATTGAAGGTATTGGTCTCGATGATATCCGCACCCGCTTCCAGATAGGCATCGTGGATGGCACGGATAACCTGCGGCTGGGTAAGCGTCAGAAGATCGTTATTGCCTTTGATATCATGGGGAAAATCGGCAAAGCGAGTGCCACGATAATCTGCTTCGTTGAGCCTGTAGCTCTGGATCATGGTTCCCATGGCGCCGTCCAGCAGCACAATGCGGCGTGAGAGGATTTCTTCCAGCAATTTGGTGCGAGGGGTTTCGTTCATGGCAGCGCTACGTTTGAGGTGGAGGTTGATTCTATCACGCCCCTGCAGGCATTTGCCCTAACCCATCCCTCACCCACCACCTAACGTCGTCAACCGCGCTTACATCGATAGCGGAGCTCATCTCAGCCAATTGACTTTGCTTGTTTCTCCATGCTGCGTAGAACGCGCCTCTGCCATCGCGGTGTAACAATGTAACCTGGTCGCAATCTCATTGCGAAGACTCAGTTTGTCCACTTCCGTCTACCACGATCAATTCCTGTCCAGCTTCCGGTACTGCACCGCTTCCGCAATATGGGCACTGGCTATGGTTTCGCTTGCCGCCAGATCGGCGATGGTGCGCGCCACTTTCAGGACGCGATGATAAGCGCGTGCGGAAAAATTCAGGCGGCTGATGGCTTGTTTGAGCAAAGTTTCCCCCAGCGCATCCGGCACACAGTACCTGTCGATCTCCTTCACTGCCAGATGGGCGTTGGCCTTGCCTTGCCGTGCCATTTGGCGCTGATAAGCCATTTCAACCCGCTCCCTGATCGCCTTGCTTGCTTCGCCTTGCGCCTGACGCATCAAATCTTCCTGCGGCACGGCGGGCACCTCCACCTGTATATCGATGCGATCAAGCAACGGGCCGGAAATTTTACCGCGATAGCGCGCTACCTGGTCGGGAGTACAACGGCATTTTCCGCTGTAATGTCCAAGGTAACCGCAGAGGCAGGGGTTCATCGCCGCAATCAACTGGAATCGGGCGGGAAAATCCGCCTGGCGCGCCGCGCGTGATATGGTAATGCGTCCCGATTCCAGCGGTTCGCGCAATACTTCCAGAACCTTGCGATCAAATTCCGGTAGCTCGTCGAGAAACAACACGCCGTTCATCGCCAGCGAAATCTCGCCGGGGCGCGGATTGCTGCCGCCGCCGACCAGTGCAACACCCGATGCGGTATGGTGAGGCGAACGATAAGGGCGGCGTTTCCAGTTGGCAACGTTGAAGCCGCCGCTGCTCAAGGATTGCATCGCGGCGGATTCAAGCGCCTCTTCCTCGGTCATGGATGGCAAAATGCCGGGAAAGCGCGCTGCAAGCATGGACTTTCCCGTGCCTGGCGGACCCACCATCAATACGCTATGGCCGCCCGCCGCCGCGATTTCCAGCGCGCGCTTCGCATGTGCCTGGCCTTTCACTTCTTCCATGCCGGGATAAGGAAGCGTACTCGTTTCCGTATCTTCCGCTACGCTGTTTGCCTGATGTATAACGCTGCAACGGCTCGCGCCCGGCAAGATGTGCGCAAATTTGAAGCAGCGATTTCGCGGGATATACCACCGCTTCCTTGACCAGCGCGGCTTCAGGCGGCATTTTGCCGCAGGCAACACGAAACTGCGTCCCGAGCGCGATGCCCCGTATGTCATCGCCAATGCGCCACGGATGGCGCGCAGTTCTCCGGTCAGGGCGAGTTCACCCGCCCATTCATATCTGTCGAGCTTGTCCGAAGGAATTTGACCCGTCGCCGCCAGTATGCCCAGTGCGATAGGCAGATCGAAGCGCCCGCTCTCCTTGGGCAAATCGGCGGGGGCGAGATTGACGGTGATGCGCCGGGCGGGAAATTCGAATTGCGCGTTTTGCAGCGCCGCCCGTACCCGGTCTTTGCTTTCCTTTCACTTCCGCTTCCGGCAGTCCGACGATGGTAAAGCTGGGCAGGCCATTTGCGATATGAACTTCCACCGTGACCAGTGGCGATTCCATGCCGGTGATCGCTCGGCTATAGAGAATAGCTAGCGGCATGCAGGAAGATTCTCAACCGGGATCAACAGGATCAACGGGAATACATGCGGGCGGAATCAAGTATTTTTGCATGGTTATGTGCATCGACAACGCGCATTTTCAAGCTATCTCGAATTTCTGCGTTATTCGCGTCTCCGACAGATCATCCAGCGTTTCCGCCGGAACATCCAGCGTGTCTGCCGATTTATCCGTCTTCGCGGCAGTTTCCAGTTCCGCTACTCTGTGTTTCCAGCCCCGCCAGTTTCTCGCGTGTGCGTTTGACGTACTTCCTGCTGCACCTCGAATTCTTCGCGGGTCACCAGATCCAGGCGGGTAAATATTCCTGACAGCATAACCCGCATGATTTTTTCCACATCCTTTATGGGGTTCTGTGCGAGAGTTCGTTGACCTTGGTGACGATTTCATCCACTACTTTTTGGTTGAGCCATGATTTCTCCGTAATTTCTGCTCCGTCATCCGGCCGGATGAGGAGTGGCGCATGCATGATAAAATCTCATACTTCGGCATAATTAGGCAATCAGCGCACTATTATGGAGCGTTTTCACCTTCTGGAAAACTGGATCAAGGCGCAATTTCCTGATAAACGCTTCACCTTGTCGCATGCTTCCGCCGATGCGAGTTTCCGCCGTTATTTTCGTGTAACCTTCAGCGACGGGACATTGATCGTGATGGATGCGCCGCCGCAGCAGGAAGATTGCGCGCCTTTTGTGCATGTCGCCCATTTATTCGCCGCGGCAGGGGCGCATGTACCCGAAATCCTGGCGCAGGATCAGGCGCAAGGTTTCCTGCTGCTCTCCGATCTCGAAAGCACAACGTATCTCCAGGCGCTGAATGACGATCCAGATAGTGCCGATCGCTTATATCGCGATGCAGTGGCTGCGCTCGTTAAAATCCAGCTGGCGAGCCGCCCCGGAGTGTTGCCGGATTATGATGAAGCGCTGCTGTTGAGGGAATTGAGCCTGTTCCCGGACTGGTATCTGGCCAGGCATTTGCAGGTAGTGCCGGATGCAAACCAGAAAGCGGAGCTTGATGGGATTTTCAAACAGATCGTGCAAAACAACCTGGCTCAGCCCAGGGTGTTTGTGCACCGCGACTACCACTCGCGTAATCTGATGGTTACCACCCCCAATCCCGGCATTATCGATTTTCAGGATGCGGTTTATGGTCCCATTACCTACGATCTGGTGTCACTCTTCAAGGATGCGTATATCAGCTGGGATGAGGAGCGCATGCTGGACTGGATGATCCGCTATTGGGAACAAGCGCGAAAACTCGGGCTGCCGGTGGCCGGCCGATTTTGCCGATTTTTATCGCGATTTTGAATGGATGGGCGTACAGCGCCATATCAAGGTGTTGGGGATCTTCTCCCGCCTGAATTACCGCGACGGCAAAAGCGATTATCTCGCCCATATACCGCTGGTGAGGAATATTTGCGAAAGGCATGCGAGCGCTACCGCGAACTTCATCCTCTGCTCACGCTGCTGGACGAATGGACAGTCACCAAGTCGCCGGAAGCGAAAGTTGGCTATACCTTCTGAAAATGTCATCCTTCAAGGCCATGATCCTGGCAGCGGGGCGCGGCGAACGCATGCGTCCCCTGACTGATACCTTACCCAAGCCGCTGCTGCGCGTGGGGAATAAGGCGCTGATCGAATATCACCTTGAAAGTCTTGCGCGCGCGGGCTTTGCCGACATCGTCATCAACCATGCTCATCTGGGACACATGATCGAGGCTGCGCTCGGCAATGGCGACCGTTATGGTGTCAATATCCGTTATTCGAGTGAGCCGGCCGCATTGGAAACCGCGGGCGGCATCGCCCAGGCGCTACCCCTTCTAAGACATGAGCGGGAAAATCGAGGAGGTCAACCGTTTCTGGCGGTTAATGCCGATATTTATTGTGAAATCGATTTTTCCCTCCTCCTTCCGGTTTTACGGCACATGCAAACCAGCCCGGATGGGGATCTCGCCCATCTGGTACTGGTCGATAATCCTCATCATCATCCCGAGGGCGACTTCACCCTTGATTCCGGCAGAGTGGCGCTTTCGGGGAAAAATAATCTTACCTTCAGCGGCATCGGCATCTATCAGCCGAAGCTCTTCGCCGATATCGTGCCGGGTTCCGTGGCAAAACTTGCACCCCTGCTGCGCCAGGCAATTTCATCGGGTAAAGTGAGCGGCCAACATTACCAAGGCGTATGGATAGACGTAGGCACGCCCGAGCGACTTGCGGCTGATCGATTCCCGGTTAAGCACTCAACACCGCCAATCACTAGCCCATCCGTAGGACGGGTGGAGCAAAGCGCAACCCATCAAAAATCGACCAGAAACCACCGGGATACTTTGCTTTATCCGGCAAATGCTGTAAGAATATTTATCCATGATCCCCATTCAAGCCTTCAGCGAACGGCGCCATCGTCTGGCATCCCAAATGCAAAAGGGCGTTGCCATCATTCCTACCGCGCCGGAGCGGGTGCGAAACAGAGATGCGCATTATCCTTATCGCTTCGACAGCTATTTTTATTACCTGACAGGTTTTGGCGAGCCCGAGGCAGTACTGGTGATCGTGGCGGGGGTCGATAAAGATGCATCAAAGAGCATCCTGTTTTGCCGCGAGAAAAATCTCGAATATGAAATCTGGAATGGTTTCCGTTACGGGCCCGAGGCTGCGCGGGAAGCATTCGAGTTCGACGAGACATATCCCATTGTCAAGCTGGACGAAATGCTGCCCCGGTTGTTGGCAGACCAGCCCGCCGTTTTTTGCGCACTAGGGGACGATACGGCGTGGGACGCGCGGGTGATCGGCTGGGTCAACCAGGTGCGGCAACAGTCGCGTAGCGGACTACCGCGCCGGCTGAAATTCGTGACATCCGGCTTCTGCTGGATGAGATGCGCCTGTTCAAAAGCGCGGAAGAGCTTCAAGTCATGCGCCGTGCGGCAGAGATTTCCGGCGGCGCCCATCGTCGCGCCATGCAGAACACGCGTCCCGGCATGAGCGAATATGAAGTGGAGGCCGAATTGATGCATGAGTTTCGTCGGCATGGCGCGCAGGCGCCCGCCTATACCTCCATTGTCGCGGGTGGGGCGAACGCCTGCGTACTGCACTATGTCGAAAACAATGCCAGGCTGAAGGCCGGCGAGTTGCTATTGATCGACGCCGGTTGCGAATTGGATGGCTACGCCGCCGACATTACGCGCACTTTTCCGGTGGACGGAAAATTCAATCCGGCGCAACGGGATTTATACGAATTGGTACTGGCCGCACAGGCGGCAGCGATAAACGCAGTGCGGCCGGGCAATACTTGGGATGCTCCGCATAACGCGGCATTGCAGGTGCTGGCTCAAGGTTTTATCGATCTTGGCCTGTGCCACGGCAGTGTAGATGAAGTCATCCAGTCGGAAGACTACAAGCGTTTTTATATGCACCGCACCGGCCACTGGTTGGGGCTGGATGTGCATGACGTGGGCGAATACAAGCGTAACGGAGAATGGCGCCCGCTGCAGCCGGGGATGACCCTGACAGTGGAACCGGGCTGTTATGTCCGCCCGGCCGATAATGTTCCCCGGCATTTCTGGAATATCGGGATACGCATCGAAGACGATGTGGCAGTGACGGAGACCGGGTGTGAAGTATTGACGGGGGCCGCTCCCAAAACGGTAGCGGAGATTGAAGAACTGATGCGCGATCGGAAAAAATCGAAATCATGGACGAAAACGATCGGATAATCATAAAGCGCATATCCCGGCACGGAAATACTGGCGGTCCGGAAGACGAGACCGTGCATATTTTTCGTGCCGGCGGTGGCAGCCCCGGCAAGCGTTGGCTCACTTACCTGCTCCTGGCCCCATTTTTGATCATCATGGTGGTTTTGGGCATTTTCTTTTTTACCGCATTTCTTGCATTATTCGCCGTTGCCGCCGTTGGATTCGGACTCAGGTTATGGTGGCTGCGCCACAAATTGCGAAAAACGATGGATGCAAAGGAAGATGAGAGGACCAGAATATGTCGTCATCGAGGATGCCGAAATTATCGAGGAAAGCACCGACAGGGCAAATGAAAACAAGCGTCAATGATCACCATGAGCAGCCATGAGCAACCACAAGCAATCATGGGCCATAGGCGGCAACAAAGATAAAATGTGGCAAAAATGAGGAGTCGAGCAAAGTCCTCTTAAAATCTCCGGCTAAAAATAGAATGAACACCCATCATTACGATTACGACCTGATCATTATCGGCGGCGGCCCGGTAGGGATGGCATTGGCGCTCGCACTACGCGGCAGTGGCACATCCGTGCTGCTGCTGGAAGCGCGGGGAATGCCTGCAAAAACGGAAGACTCCCGTCCGCTGGCGTTGTCTCACGGCAGCCGGCTCATCCTGCAGCGTTTAGGCGTGTGGGACAAGCTGCCGGAAGTCACGCCCATCCTTACTATTCATATCTCCAGTCGAGGCGGGTTCGGCCGAACCGTATTGACCGCTGACGAAGCCGGTGTGCCGGCTTTGGGCTACGTAGTCAGTCACCATGATGTGTTTCGGACCATGCATGAAGCGTTGCAAAACTGCAATGTCGACTATCTGGAAGGGGCACAGGTAACTCGGTTGGAAACGTCTGCCGGGCTGGGCCAGGTTGAATTTCAGCATGACGGCGTCACAAAAAAAGTGACGGCGCGGCTGTTGGCAGTGGCGGACGGCGGCCGCCTCACTGCGCAAATCGAAGGCGTGACCCAGCATGTGCATGACTACCAGCAATGGGCTGTCGTTGCACGCGTCAAAACGGAGCGCTTCGGGAGCCTGCCGCCGCGCCGCAGTAGCGAAACCATCTGCTGCCGCATTAGCCGGTCCGCGAAACGAACTTCGCAAACAACGAAGGTCAACGGCAACGGCCCTGCGCGTACTCAACGCGACATCGCTTATGAGCGCTTTACGCCGGATGGCCCGGTGGCGCTGCTGCCTTCTGGCGACCGCTTTGCGTTGGTATGGACTGTTTCTCCGGCAGCGGCTCAGGAAATTCTTGCACTGGATGACGCGGCCTTTCTTGCCCGGTTGCATGGCCATTTCGGCGATCGTCTCGGCAAATTCATCGAGACCGGCAAACGGGCCGGTTTTCCCCTCGCATTGAAATACGCCACTCCCGTCACGGCTTGCCGCGTTGTATTGATCGGCAATGCGGCACAAACTTTGCACCCGGTTGCGGGACAAGGTTTCAATCTGGGGCTGCGCGATGCGTGGGAACTGGCTGAAGAAATTATTGCATCGCCCGCCGACATAGGCGCGCCGGTAATGCTTGCCAGATATGGTGACAAGCGCCGGACGGATAGTAGCGTCGGGCGGATATTCACCGATTCATTGATAAAGCTCTTTTCCAATGACGATCTCGTGCTGGGAGCCCTGCGGAACAGCGGATTAAGCGCGCTGGATTGTTTGCCGCAAGCCAAGCGATTCGTCGCGCGGCGTATGATGTTCGGTGCGAGAGGATAACCGGACTATAACCCGGATGTTTCATAAATTGACGCGCGAACTTCAGCTAGATCTTTATAGTTTCGTATGAATATTTCGTTCAGTCGGACGTATAGTAATAACTTCGCCACTCATTTCACAATATCTCCCTACAAAACATATCCTTGCCGCAATCATCACGCGAATTTATGAAACATCCGTGTAAAACCCGAAGATGCTAGCCTGTAGCGAGTCGGTGCAGTTAACTGATTATCGGCGCCTCGTAAAATCCTGCATCTATCCATTGATGGCGCAGTGGTTTTAGAATTCATGATCATTTCCTGTTAAGATTGCACCTATTTTGTCCTCTGTGCGCTTTGCCGCCGGCATCGCCGTCAAATCAAGTCATGCGAATCGGTTCTCATATTCTCAAAAACAAGCTGATCGTCGCACCCATGGCAGGGGTGACTGATCGTCCTTTCCGGCAGTTGTGCAAGAGCATGGGCGCGGGCATGGCGGTATCGGAAATGGTGTCGAGCAATTCGCTGCTGTGGGGTTCCGAAAAGACCCGGCGCCGGGCAAATCATGAAGGTGAAGTAGATCCCATTTCGGTGCAAATTGCGGGTGCCGACCCGGCAATGATGGCTGAAGCTGCCCGCTACAATGTGGCGCAAGGGGCGCAAATCATAGATATCAACATGGGCTGCCCGGCCAAGAAAATCTGCAATGTGATGGCGGGTTCCGCGTTGCTGCAGGATCAACCGCTGGTCGGGCGCATACTCGATGCCGTGGTCGGCGCGGTAAATGTTCCCGTCACCCTGAAAATCCGCACCGGCTGGGATACCCAGCATAAAAACGCGCTCGCGGTGGCGAAGATTGCCGAGAGCGCCGGGATTCAGGCGCTGGCCATCCATGGACGCACCCGTGCTTGCGCCTACACCGGCCATGCGGAATATGACACTATCGCCGCGGTAAAGGCCGCGGTGAAAATCCCGGTCATTGCCAATGGCGACATCACCACGCCTGAAAAAGCCAAGCACGTGCTCGAATATACCGGGGCCGATGCCATCATGATCGGCCGCGCCGCCCAGGGGCGGCCCTGGATCTTCCGCGAGATCAACCATTATCTGGCCACCGGCAAGCATCTCGCAGTTGCCGGAAGTCGCCGAGATCCACCGCGTGCTCATCAAGCATCTGCATGATCTATATAACTTCTATGGAGAATATTCCGGCGTGCGTATTGCCCGCAAGCATATCTCCTGGTACACCAAAGGGCTGGTCGGTTCTGCCGGGTTCCGTCATGCCATGAACCAGTTGCAAAGCTACGGACCAGCAGTTGTCGGCGGTGAATGAATTTTTTACTAGACTTGCCGGCTATGGGCGGCGATTGACTTACGTTGAGGCTGAGGAGCTCGTCGCATGAGCATTATTAACGAAAACGACATCGCCCGGTGCGTACGGAAAGGCCGTGGAAGATTATTTCAATGATCTGGACGGCGAAAAGCCGCACGCCATTTATGATATGGTAATACGCAGCGTGGAGAAGCCGCTGATCGAGCTGGTAATGAAGCACGCCGGCGGTAACCAGACCCGGGCTTCCGAGTTGCTCGGCATCAACCGCAATACGCTCCGCAACAAGATGAAGCAGTATCAGATCAAATAGGCCGGATATCACGTCCGCCATCACAGCAGTCAGCACAGGTAATCGAAGCATGTAACCGCCGCAGCAATAGCGCTATATACTCAATTCCAATAATGACCCCTAATGTCCATTAAACAAGCACTGATCAGCGTTTCCGACAAGACCGGCATTGTCGAGTTTGCGCAGAGAACTGCGCCAGCTGGGGGTAGCCATCCTGTCCACTGGCGGCACCGCCAGATTACTGAAGGAAGCCGGCCTGGCCGTTACCGAAGTCGGGGATTACACCGGTTTTCCTGAAATGCTCGACGGGCGGGTGAAAACGCTGCATCCCAAAATACATGCCGGTATTCTGGCGCGGAAAGACTTGCCCGAGCATATGTCAGCCATGGAAAAGGCGGCAATTCCCGGCTATCGAACTGGTAGTGGTGAATCTTTATCCTTTCCGCGAGACCGTAGCGCGGCCCGGATGCAGCCTGGAAGAGGCCATCGAAAATATCGACATCGGCGGCCCGACCATGGTGCGCGCCGCGGCGAAGAACTATAAAAGCGTAACGGTTGTCACCGATCCGGAGGATTACGCGCCCCTGTTGGCGGAAATGAAGTCATCCGGCGGCGCGGTTGCGCAGGATTCCGTTTCAAGCTGGCTTGCAAGGCTTTTCCCATACCGCTGCTTACGATAGCGCCATCAGCAATTACCTCACCTCGATCGAAACTGAAGGAAGAGGGACAACGCAAGCCTTTCCCGGACGCCTCAATCTCAATTTCAGCATCGGCCCAGCATTTGCGCTATGGGGAAAACCCCCATCAGCAGGCTGCTTTTTATCGCGAACCTGTCCCGGCTCCCGGCAGCCTTGCCAGTTACACCCAGGTGCAGGGCAAGGAGCTGTCATATAACAACATCGCCGATGCGGATGCCGCGTGGGAATGTGTCAAAACCTTTGATCTGCCCGCCTGCGTCATCCTCAAGCATGCCAATCCCTGCGGCGTGGCCGTTGCCGCTACACCGCTCGCGGCTTACGGCTGGCGCTTGCACCGATCCTACTTCCGCTTTTGGCGGCATCATCGCTTTCAATCGCGTGCTGGACGGCGCAGCGGCCGAGGCGGTGATCAAGCAATTTGTCGAGGTAATCATTGCACCCCAGTTAACCAGCGAGGCACAACAGATTCTCGCCCAAAAGGCAACGTGCGCGTCCTGACCGTGCCGCTGAGACCGGCAGCAATACTTTCGACTTCAGGCGCGTGGGCGGCGGGTTGCTGGTACAGACACCTGACAACCTCAACGTCACTGCCGCGCAACTGAAAGTGGTGACCAAGGCACACCCGACGCCGCAACAATTGCAGGATCTGCTGTTCGCCTGGCGCGTGGCTAAATTCGTCAAATCCAACGCCATCGTGTTTTGCGCCAACGGCCAGACGCTGGGTGTCGGCGCGGGACAAATGAGCCGGGTGGATAGCGCCCGCATTGCATCGATCAAGGCACAGAATGCGGGGCTTACGCTTGCCGGTTCGGTAGTGGCCTCGGACGCGTTTTTTCCGTTTCGCGATGGGCTGGATGTAGTCGTTCAGGCCGGCGCCACGGCGGTTATCCAGCCCGGCGGCAGCGTGCGCGACGAAGAAGTCATTGCTGCCGCGGATGAGCAAGGTGTGGCGATGGTATTGACCGGCGTGCGGCATTTCAGACATTGAGCATGTGTCGAAGCGGCATGTCTTTCGGTAATACCATGCACCATTCTCAGTTTGACGCGTTTGCAGCTTGGGTAGGGCTTGGGTAGGATGGGTGGAGCGTAGCGCAACCCATCAAAACTACGCAACACGACACATGTCAGCACACGGGCAGCCACTGGCGCAAAGTCGGATAGCACAGGCATTCTGCAAAGCGGATGTTCGCAAATTCAGGTTAGAAATATGAAACTACTTGTAGTCGGCGGAGGTGGCAGGGAACACGCTTTAGCGTGGAGGCTCCTCCAGTCATGGCGGATCAGCCGCGCCATAAAGGTCTTCGTCGCGCCGGGTAATGCCGGCACGGCGATGGAAGACGGCCTGGAGAATCTTCCCATCACAGCTATTCCCGAATTAGTGGAATTTGCCAAAAAGGAATCCATCGCGTTCACGATTGTCGGGCCGGAAGCCCCTCTGGCGGAGGGCATCGTGGATGCCTTTCGCGCCGCCGGGCAGAAAATTTTCGGCCCCACCAGACAGGCTGCGCGGCTGGAAACATCCAAGGATTTTTCCAAGGCTTTCATGCAGCGCCACGGCATTCCCACCGCCGCCTATGCTACCTTCAGTTCCGCTGCCGAAGCCCATCAATATGTGGACCAGAAGGGCGCGCCCATCGTCATCAAGGCAGACGGCCTGGCTGCAGGCAAAGGTGCCGTGGTGGCGATGACGCTGGCAGAGGCCCATGACGCAGTCGATGCGATGATGGTCGAAAACCGGCTGGGCAATGCCGGGGCGCGCGTTGTGATCGAGGATTTTCTGGAAGGCGAAGAAGTCAGCTTTATTGTCATGGCCGATGGGCGCCATGTGTTGCCGCTTGCCACCAGCCAGGATCACAAGCGGCTGAAAGAAGGCGACCAGGGACCCAATACGGGCGGCATGGGCGCCTATTCTCCCGCACCGATGATTACGCCCGCCCTTCACGCCAGGATAATGCGCGAAGTGATCCATGCGGCCATGAATGGCATGGAGCAGGAAGGCGAATGGTATACCGGCTTTCTTTATGCCGGACTGATGATCACGCCAGACGGCGGCATCAAGGTGCTGGAGTTCAATTGCCGCATGGGCGATCCGGAAACCGAAGTCATCATGTTGCGCCTGAAAAGCAATCTGGTAACGCTGATGGAGCATGCCGTGAATGGAACGCTCGATAAGGTAGAGGCGGAATGGGATCGCCGCACCGCCCTGGGTGTGGTGATGGCGGCCCATGGTTATCCGGATTCGCCGCGTAAAGGAGACGTGATCCATGGCCTGCCGGAAGCTCGCAGTCGGCGTCACGGACGAGCCGGAAAAAGATTTTTACGTATTCCATGCAGGCACGGCATTGGGTGAAGAAAACGGCAAGGAAATCGTGACCGCGGGGGGACGTGTGTTATGCGTGACCGCGCTTGGCCGATAGCGTCAAGTTTGCCCAGCGCCGAGCCTACGAAATCGCCGAACAAATCCACTTCGACGGTTGCCAGATGCGGCACGACATCGGATATTGGGCGATCAATCACACCGGAAATAGCCTATGGATAATCATGCCCTAAGATGGCTGCCCAAGCCGAGCAGTATCGGGAGTTTGCATGGACGCAACGCAACAAGTTAAAGAGTTTCTCACCGGCCTGCAAGAGCGCATTGTCGAGCGCCTGGAGGAGGTGGACGGCAAACGTTTTCGCCGCGATAAATGGGAGCGTCCCGAAGGCGGCGGCGGGTTGAGCTGCGTGATGGAAGAGGGCAACGTGTTCGAGCGCGGCGGCGTCAATTACTCGCACGTGTTCGGCGGCGGGCTGCCCGCGTCCGCCACTGCCGCCCGGCCCGAATTATCCGGACGCTCGTTCGAGGCAATGGGCGTATCGCTCGTGCTGCATCCGCACAACCCGTACGCGCCCACCGTGCATTTGAATGTGCGCTTTCTCGAAGCGCGCAAGGAAGGCGCCGAGCCGGTATGGTGGTTCGGCGGCGGCATGGACCTGACTCCCTATTATGGCTTTGAAGAAGACGCCATACACTTTCACCAGACCTGCAAGAACGCACTGCAACCGTTCGGCGGCGACTATCATCCGCGCTTCAAGAAATGGTGCGACGAGTATTTTTACCTGAAGCACCGCAAGGAACCGCGCGGCATCGGCGGCATTTTCTTCGATGATCTTGAGTAAGCCGGATTTTGATACCTGCTTCAACCTGACCAAAAGCGTCGGCAATCATTTCCTGCCTGCCTATGTGCCGCTCCTGGAGCGCGCGTCTCAACACCCCCTATGGCGAGCGCGAACGCGACTTCCAGGCATACCGCCGCGGCCGCTATGTGGAATTCAACCTGGTGTGGGACCGTGGCACGTTGTTCGGCCTGCAATCGGGCGGGCGCACCGAATCGATCCTGATGTCGCTGCCGCCCATCGTGAAATGGCGCTATGACTGGAAGCCCGAGGCGGGCAGCGCTGAAGATAAGCTTTATACGGATTTTTTGATCGGCAAGGATTGGGTGTGACGGCAATCTATGTAGTCTTCGCCAAATGCCCTTGTGATTATGTGCCCGAGTCATGCACCGATTGAGTCATTGCCGCTTCCCGGTAACGTCAATATTACGCCGCCGTTTTTTGTTATAGAATAGCGCTTAATAATGGGGACGTAGCTCAGCTGGGAGAGCGTCGCGTTCGCAATGCGAAGGTCGGGAGTTCGATCCTCCTCGTCTCCACCATTATTAAAAAAAGCCAGACTTTGCTCTGGCTTTTTTAATGTGCGGTTCTGCATCACTTTTGAAGCAGAAAGGGTAGATATTTGATATATGGCGAGCAACATCGAGACGTATCTGGCCATCTGTGACACGATGGCGAGTAATGAATTTGATTTTCGGCATCTTCAGCAAACTATGGAGATAAAGCTTTTCTTCTCAGGGGTTCTTTCGCGGGGAGACAATGG
>CAWKMH010000035.1:0-7883 GCA_963850515.1 uncultured beta proteobacterium | reverse complement strand
GGGGTTTTTCATAAAACTTTCGGTATGTAGTCAAGTTGGGCATCCCTCAGCCCACTGTCGCTTGTATGAACGGCGGTAAACGGTGATGTGGCTCCGTTTTTCCTGGAGGGATCGTGATGGAAGCTACCCGGCTAGCGGCCGAATAAGCTAAGATAATTTCGAAAGCGTGTCACCATCTGTTTCCATTTTTTTTTGATTTATTTTTAATTATTGCTGATCCTTCATACCCGGATCGATTACGTTGACCGTTGGCTAATAGTCTACCTGTCTTTCCACCCTATCGTGGACGCTTTGCTCCATCTCCTACCGGATCGCTGCATTTTGGCTCCCTCGTCGCCGCCGTAGCAAGCTATCTGGAAGCGAAATCGCGCCATGGCGAATGGCTCGTCAGAATCGAGGACCTTGATCCTTCGCGCGAAACCCCGGGATATCGGGAAAAATCCTGAGGACGCTGGAAGCACTGGGAATGGAGTGGGATGGTGAGGTTATCTATCAAAAACAGGCGAAATAAAGCCTATCAGAACGCGCTCGCCCTACTTGAAGAACGGGACTTAATTTACCCCTGCGTCTGCAGTCGCAAAGAAATTGCCGATTCCAGCATCTCAGGAATAGAGGTCCGATTTATCCTGGTACCTGCCGTGGACGCTTCCTTCATGAAAGCTCACCGGTGCGTGGCGAATAAGAACTGATAATAATCTGATTGGATTCAAGGATGTATTGCGAGGGCTGATTCGACATCGGCTGGAACGAGATATTGGTGATTTCGTGCTGCGCCGCGCTGACGGCATCTTCGCTTATCAATTGGCAGTAGTGGTCGACGACGCCGAGCAAGGCGTCACCCATGTGGTACGCGGCGAGGATTTGCTGAATTCCACTCCTCGCCAGATTTACCTGCAACGACTGCTGGGTTATCCGACTCCTACCTACATGCATTTGCCGGTGGTAGTTAATGCTCGAGGTGAAAAACTCAGCAAGCAGACCCACGCTGCGCCTGTTGCCATCTCTGATACGGTATCGCAATTAATAATGGCAATACGTTTCCTGGGTCAGACACCACCGGCAGGAATTGAATGAAAGCAATGTCAGCATCATTTTGGAAATGGATAATAGAAAATTGGAAACCGGAAATGATTCCCTGAAAAATAGCAGACCCCAGCAGCATCGTGAATTCAGTCAAGATGTACCGCTTCATCAAAACATTCGTGCTACGCTGCTTCCGTTGATTGCTATAGTGAGTACATTAGAATTGGCAATCCCGTAACTCTATTAAGATGTTACCTCACGCAAACGAGTCTGCCATGTTGGGATTTGAAATAGGGTAGATGACTGGAATTACCGGAACCGACCCTGTATTTGCGAAGGAGGAATTGTGCCCTTTCTGCCATTCTATATATCCAGGCATAAGCAACTTAAGATTGTAATTGTTGGCGGCGGTTATGCGGGAATCGCCGCATTGGTTACCCTTCTTGCGCCATATGCCAGACGCCCGCATTACCATAGTCGATACCCGCCCCCATCACCTCAAAATCACCCATCTGCATGAAACTTTCAGGTATCCGCTGCAAGACTTTTTGATGCCGTTTTCCGTCCTGGAAAACCGCTTTGGTTGCCGCCATGTCTGCGCTCACGTTGATTCTGGAAGAATCTACCCTCCAACAGTGGCAGAACGATAAATTTCTTGCCGTCAATGACGAGATATTGGAGTTTGATTATCTTCTGATCACTTCAGGTTCTGCTATAGCGCGAATGGATAAAGCGAAAAATATTTTCGATCTGGATGATTTCATGGCGACCCCAGGATCGAACTTATTAAGTAGTGCGCTGGATACATGAAAAAGGCGAGCGATCCATTTCAGTGATAGGGGGAGGAGCTACCGGCATTCAATTTCTTTTTGAGATTGCTCATTTCCTCCGTCGCCAGAAAATTGAAAGTAAACTACGCTTGATTCATGGGGCAGATCGCGTACTCAACCAATTTATAGCAGGCTTTTCCACCTATACCCAGGCATGCATGTCTGATCTGGATATCGATTTCCATCCGAACACGCGATACCTCGGCCAGCAAGCGGATAGGATTTTGCTGGAAGAGAATGAGACGGGCCGAAAATTCAATCTCGCTTCTACGATGTCGCTCCTGTTCCTCGGCAAGAAACCCGAACTTTTCTTTTGGCAAATGCCTTCGGACAAGTTATGGTTCAACACAAGCCGCTGCGGAATATCTTTACCGCGGGCGATTGTTCTATTTACCATTCCTTTGGTTCTAATACCATGACAGCACAATCGGCGGTGCGCAAAGGACAATTAGTGGCACGAAACGTTTTGCGCCATTCGGGCTCTCTCAAATTACTGGAGCCCTATTTGCATCGTGATTTGGGTTATGTCGTCAGCCTCGGACCAATGGATGCGGTAGGCTGGCTGGCACTGGAAGGCAATGTGGTTGCTGGTATACCCGCGCTGATGATTAAGGAATTGGTGGAGGCTCAATATGATTTATTGCTATCAGGAATCGATACGTACCTGATTTAAGTTTGAATGCCTGGTTTACAATGTTTAACAATACCATATTGTTAAAGAATAGTTGAGCCGGCAAAGTATTCGATATTCAACCGATTCGCCAGGATAGACGATATAACCATACCCTGCTGAAACCATTTACCGATCACATATTCATAGAACTCCTGATTTCGCGTATTGCTGAAAACAGTCGCCAGCGCTTTCCCTTTTTCTGTCAGGAGAACGTGCCAGAAGATTGAGTTGATTGTTCGCTTCTTCGAAAACTGGATCTTCGTAGCCTGGCCGAAATAAAACAGACGAGTATGCTTACCGAACCTTCTCTTCACATATCCAACGGCCTCAAAGGATACAGACCGATCGACTCCAAATGTTTTAATACCCGCAAGTGATGCCCTGTTTTGTATAGACCGCATGCTTCTGGATTATAAATTAAAAGCAGCGGCTCCCCTTGAATCCATACAAACTGGCATAGGGACGTAAAAAGCGCTGCATCGTCTTCATCAAGATCAGGAATATGGGCGTCTATCTCTTTCTTTAAAGACATTGCCAACGCAGTATCAATGGAGTTTTTTATTTCCTGAAGGTTTGGCTGCAGTGCCATTGGTGAAAACACAAGAAATGAGCGTAATGCGTTAAAATTGATGATTGCGACGGGAAAGTTCCTGGTCAATTTTTCCCGAGAAAACTTATATTTTTTTTTCCGTTGTTTATCGCCCTTGTACCAGGTAAAACAAGCAAGAGCGCCAAGCAAGACCAAGAGAAGGTTGGTCGCAGTCGGACCGCCGAAAAACATATCCATAAGCCCGGTCAGCAATGCAAACGCGCCCGCTATACCATTCCAGTTCAAGAACTTATTTCCCCACGTTGGGGCTTCACGTTGAAGACGCCACGCAAGAAGCTTCTCACGTATCGAAACAAGTTCCTGCCACGGTCCAAGTCGTTAAATCCATCGTAATAGCCCCAACTTAAATAAAAGATATATAACCGATCGATGTCCATGCTGAATCAGCTCAGGCCAAGTTCTTACTGTATGTCATAAGCATACGAGAATTCTCTGAACCAGACAATGGTTTATGCTTGGGCAGAGATAAAGCAGTTTTTGTTTCACGAACTCAAACCGTCATCATAATTATTAATCCTATCATGCATAAAAAAGCCGGGATAACCCGGCTTTTTTTTTTCCGTATAGCCGGTACTTATGTATCGGCTTTTGCAACTGCAGGTGCAGCCAATGGCTCTGGGCGATCCAGAATTCCACTAGAGCCATTGGTGCATTGTCACCCTTGCGAAAACCAAATTTAAGAATACTCAAGTAACCGCCATTACGCGTTTGATAACGGGGACCAAGTTCAGCGAACAACTTACCGACCATATCCCGATCACGCAAGCGATTGAATGCCAGACGCCGATTCGCCAGCGATGGTTTCTTGCCAGCGTAATCATCGGCTCGATTACACGACGCAACTCCTTGGCCTTAGGCAGTGTGGTCTTAATAACCTCATGCCGCAACAACGAATTGGTCATGTTACGCAGCATCGCCAACCGGTGGCTGCTGGTTCGATTTAGCTTTCTAAGCCCATTATGGTGCCGCATGACTTGTTTCCTTTTTTCCTTTATCAAGATTGGAAGGCGGCCAGCTTTCCAGTTTCATGCCCAGCGTTAACCCGCGGGAAGCCAATACCTCCTTTATTTCGTTGAGAGATTTTCTTCCCAAATTAGGGGTTTTCAGTAATTCGGTTTCGGTGCGCTGAATTAAGTCGCCAATATAATAAATATTCTCGGCTTTCAGGCAATTGGCAGAGCGCACAGTAAGCTCAAGATCATCCACCGGTCGAAGTAATACCGGATCAATCTGGGGCAATTTTGGCTGCTCCACCGGTAACGGCGTACCCTTAAGGTCGGCAAATATGGAAAGTTGCTCAACCAGTACTTTCGCCGCATAACGGATCGCTTCTTCTGGATCGACAACGCCGTTGGTTTCAATATCCATAATGAGCTTGTCAAGGTCGGTACGCTGCTCAACACGAGCACTCTCCACTGCATAACTTACGCGCCGCACCGGACTGAAAGAAGCATCCAGCAAAATACTGCCGATAGCACGACCTTCACTTGTCAATTGCCGCACGGTTCCAGGTACGTAACCGCGCCCAAGCTCAACTTTGATTTGCATATCCAGCTTCCCACCGGCAGTAAGATGTGCCACCACATGATCCGGATTAATGATCTCCACATCATGTCCTGCTTCGATGTCGCCGGCAGTAACCGTACCTTCACCTTTCTTTTTAAGAATCAGAATGGCCTCGGTTCGGCTGTGTAGCTTTAGAACGATACCCTTGAGATTAAGCAGAATATCGACCACATCCTCTTGCACACCGTCCAGGGCGGAATACTCATGCACTACACCGCTAATCTGAACCTCGGTTGGCGCAAATCCCGGCATGGACGATAGCAAAATTCGACGTAATGCATTTCCTAACGTGTGTCCGTACCCACGTTCAAACGGTTCCATGATAATTTTGGCATGCAGCGGGGAAATATTCTGCACGTCAATAATGCGGGGCGTAAGAAAAGTGTTACTTGGCATAGCCTGATCCTTTTGCGGAAACCTGGGCGGTAGTTACTTGGAATACAACTCAATGACTAGAGATTCATTGATGCTCGAAGGTAAATCAGAACGCTCCGGTTTAACTTTAAACGTTCCTTTCATTGCCTTGACATCCATCTCTATCCACTCTGGAAAATTACGGTGCTCCGCTGCTTCCACTGCAGCCTTGATACGCAGATGACCTTTAGCCTTCTCTGCAACCTCTATCACATCACCGGGCTTAACCTGGTAGGAAGGAATATTGGTCCGGCGTCCATTTACCAGGATGCCGTTATGACGCACGATCTGGCGCGCCTCTGACCGCGACGCACCAAATCCCATGCGGTATGAAACCGTATCCAGGCGACATTCCAGCAACTGCAGCAAATTCTCACCAGTAATACCGCGCTGCCTTTCCGCCAGTTCATAATTGTTATGGAACTGGCGTTCCAATATGCCATATATCCTGCGCAACTTCTGTTTCTCGCGCAACTGGACCCCATAGTCAGACAATCGCGTACTTTTCTGACCGTGTTGACCGGGCGCATAGTTTCTGCGCTCGATTGCACATTTGTCGGTGAAACACTTCTCACCTTTCAGGAATAACTTCTCCCCTTCCCGGCGACATTGGCGACATTTAGGATCAAGATTTCTAGCCACAGACCACTCCTTAAATACGGCGTTTCTTCGGTGGACGGCAACCGTTATGCGGAACCGGCGTCACATCCGAAATACTGGTGATTTTAAAACCGGCTGCGTTCAAAGCCCGCACAGCGGATTCACGTCCTGGACCAGGACCTTTGATACGCACTTCCAAATTCTTTACTCCACATTCCTGAGCAACCTTACTTGCCTGCTCGGCTGCTACCTGAGCAGCGAATGGAGTACTTTTACGCGACCCCTTGAATCCGGCACCCCCGGAAGTGGCCCATGACAAAGCATTGCCCTGGCGGTCCGTGATAGTCACGATAGTGTTATTAAACGATGCATGAACGTGGGCAATACCCTCCGCTACATTTTTCTTGACCTTCTTGCGAACCCGTGTGGCTGCTTTTACCATATCGAATTATTCCTGTATGCTACCGTTCAGTTGGCTGAAATTTATCTTGCTGCCTTTGCGTTGGAAGCCCGAACTGCCTTGCGTGGCCCCTTACGCGTCCTTGCATTCGTACGAGTACGCTGACCCCGTACCGGCAAACCACGACGGTGACGCAATCCACGATAACAACCCAAATCCATCAAACGCTTGATATTCATTGAAATTTCACGCCGCAGGTCGCCCTCGACCGCAAATTTAGCGACGTTATCTCTCAGCTTATCCATTTGAGCATCGGTTACATCCTTGATCTTGGTGGAAGCACCGATGCCAACCGCAGCACAAATCTCCCGCGCTCTGGTGCGACCTATGCCGTAGATTGAAGTTAACGCAATTTCGGCATGCTGATGATTCGGGATATTTACTCCAGCGATACGGGCCATACAGGTTTCCCACAAAAATTTTGAATTATAACATCGAAAGTGATGCTTATTCGATCAACCTTGGCGTTGCTTATGCCTTGGATCTGAACAAATTACCCGAACTATCCGATTGCGTTTAATGATCTTGCAATTACGGCAGATTTTTTTTACAGAGGCTAATACTTTCATAAATGCTCCTTCCCGGCTATTTAGCGCGAAATGTAATTCGCGCTCTGCTTAAATCGTAAGGCGTCAAATCCACCGTTACCTTATCCCCGGGTAAAATCCGAATGTAATGCATTCGCATTTTTCCGGAAATATGCCCCAGCACGATGTGCCCATTTTCCAGCTTGACACGGAAGGTCGCATTTGGCAACGTTTCCAGTATCTCGCCCTGCATTTGTATTGTTTCTTCTTTGGCCATCCTATCCTTAGATGTAACTATCTCGCCGGCAATCCACCGCCGCCCTTGAAGTTGGTTTTCTTCAGCAAGCTTTCATACTGATGAGACATTATGTACGCCTGAACCTGCGCCATGAAGTCCATGGTTACCACCACGATAATGAGGAGAGACGTCCCTCCAAAGTAAAATGGCACGTTCCATTTCAAGATCAGGAATTCCGGCAGCAAACACACGAGTGTTACGTAAATCGCTCCGGCCAGGGTAAGCCTCAGCATAATGCGTTCGATATACCTGGCAGTTTGCTCGCCCGGACGAATTCCAGGGATGAAAGCCCCACTTTTTTTCAGATTCTCGGCAGTTTCTCTCGGATTAAATACAAGCGCGGTATAAAAGAAACAGAAAAATATGATCATCGCCGCATACATCATCACGTAAATCGGCTGGCCCGGCGATAACGCGCCGCTCATATCCTTCAACCAGTTCATCGATTCGCCCGTCGCAAACCACCCCGCTAACGTAGCCGGAAATAAAATAATGCTGGAAGCGAAGATCGGGGGAATGACACCCGACATATTCAGCTTCAACGGCAAATGAGAACTTTGGCCGCCATAAACCTTTCGTCCAACCTGGCGTTTCGCATAATTCACCAGTATCTTCCGCTGGCCGCGCTCGACGAAAACCACGAAGGCTGTCACCGCCGTTGCCGCCACGAAGATCCCTAATGCCACCAGAAAATGCATCGCACCCGTTCTGACCAGTTCCAGCGTACCCCCAATTGCGCTGGGGAGTCCCGCTGCGATGCCGGCAAAAATTATGAGCGATATACCATTGCCGATGCCGCGTTCAGTAATCTGCTCGCCTAGCCACATCAGAAATATCGTACCGGTAACCAACGTTATCACCGTTGTCAACAGGAACATCGGT
>CAWKMH010000034.1:0-8372 GCA_963850515.1 uncultured beta proteobacterium | reverse complement strand
TTATGGAAGCTCGATAACTGTTTCCCGAATGGGATGACAACGCGCGTATCATTCCCATACAACATGTCATGCAGCTTTGGCAGTTCGTGCCAGGGCGCCGTAGGTCTTGTGTGGTGCGCATTGTGATAGCCGAAGTTGAGGGTAAGAAGATTCAGCCACGGATGGCGAGTCGAGATCAAGTTGCTGAAGGTATGGGATTCCTCGTAGCCCCGGTCGCCTCTATGCCTTGCCAGATCGTCACTGCTGCCAAGCGCCGGAACAAGACCATAATTGTGTTGAAGCGCATCCATGAAGCGCAAAATCGTCAGGAATATTGCGTAGGCCAACAAATAGCACGCATAAGCCAGTGGAGAATGCAGGAATACCATCAAAAGCAGGCTGAAACGTATGAAGGTTATCCTGATTACCCGGGTCCGCTGGTCCTTTTTTTCCTTGAAGATAAATGGCGCGAGGATAAGCATTACATGCATAAGGAACTCGATAACCGGCACATACAACCATTCCAGCACCTCCACAGTGCGCCGCTGAATCGGGTGACGCGCAAGATAACCCCTATAGTCGATTAAAATAACATCTGCGTTATCTACATGATGCCTCATGTGCGTCGTACGCACATTGTCATACGTTGCGTAACAACCGCCAGTGAGCCAGTTCAACGCGCGGCCCATCAAGGCATTGTGGCGAGGCAACTTGAATAGCGCGTTGTGGCCTAAATCATGAATAAGATAGGCCGCTATCGTCATCCCGTGAGCCACGGCGAATATACCCAGCAACATCGGAATCGGATTCAGTGACAGAATGAGGATAGCCCGCCAAAATAGGAAAACTGGCAGTAAAGGAAGGCCAAAACGTTTGGGCGCAAGCTGCCTGAAAGGCGAAAGTAAATCTTTTCAATTCTGTTTAACATGATTGGGCATTTCCCGACAATATGCAGCTTTCCGTTTTCGATATATTTCTTGCCTTATCTTTAGTAATTATACATGTAAAATTACATATAATTAAGAATTACAATTCAGATGGTTAGATAATGGCGGAGGCCGCGAAGTAAGAAAATCTGAAGAGAAATGAGCGATCCGAAAAAACAGGCGGACGCCAGGCGCCGCCAATTCATACACCTGCAAAATGGATACGGATCAGTATTGGATGGATGTTCTGGGAGACAAGCTTTTCCACGACCTGAACTACTACGACCTCTTTACGCGGATGTGGTTAAGGTTTAACGATGCCAATGACACGAGGTTCCACAAATCGGAACTGTATCAGCTCATGCCGAACGTAAGCCAGCGTACCGCGATAAAGTATATTCAGATTGCGATCGATCATGGCTTGCTCATCGAGCACGTGGATCCAGATGACCTGCGCTCCAGGCGCATCACAATGTCAAGTGACCTCAAGCGTAAAATCGAGCTTTTTCTGGATTATTCGATATCGATGTTCGAGACACTACCTCTGCCAACGCCTCGGCAGCAGCAGCGTAACAGGTGACTCGTAGCAGGTGACTCGTAGCAGTGACTCGTAGCAGGTGACGACCTATACCAGAGCAGTTGGGTAATCAGCTCATTCGGCGGTTCACGCCACGCAGCGAACCCGACAATTAGCCAGACTTGCGCTCGATGACGGCCACGACAGCGTGCGAAATAAATTTAAGGCTGCAGGTGATTTTAACGACGAACACGCTCGCACAAGCTAGTCGCGTAGGAGTTTCCAATCCAAAGCTGGATCATGGGTACAGATTTCTACGCCAGGCCCGATCTGGTCACGCCGGACTGAGGTACGACATAAGCTCAGCGGCAGAGATGATCCTGCTCATAATCCACTCGGGGTCTCAGCGGCCACCACCACCCGTGTCATATATCGCCGGCGGATTTGTCGCGTACGGGTTATTGGCGCTGTCATTGCTGTAGGGGCTGCCATCCGTCCGTATGGGTTATTGATGGAATCGTCGCTGTACTCGCTCCCGTAACGGCCATACGGGTTGCTTGTCGAGTTGGAATCGTATGGGTTGGCGCTGAGATTGCCCAGATACTTGCCGGTTTGACGGTCCTTCAAATGTGGCGGCTCGGCTTGGGCAACGGTAACTGCAAACGGGAAAAAAATGGCAGAAATGATAAATAGCGGTTTCACAGCAGCTCTCCTTTTTTGTAGGTCGGGCTCCGCCCGACATCATTTTTACGATCGTCGGGCAGAGCCCGACCTACCTTGGTGAATTTGCATGGACTGTATTGTTGACCACTTCTGGCACCCGCAACCATCACCAATTATCAGTATTTATCGCACCCCCACAGCACTAAAGTCGCCTCCGCCTGCGCCACTTTGCGCGCTGTCAAGGCTGGGCTTAATGTGCCATAGCGTACAGAACAATTCCGGTTTATGTTCAACGATAGGCATCATCGCTTATTCTGAACAAAAAGGAAAATACCATGAATACGATTTCTGTCTGGCGCGCCACGGCGCCTGAAGCCGGCTTTCCGACACTTCAGGAAGAGATTACGGCCGATGTGGTCATCGTCGGGGGTGGAATCACTGGCGTTACACTTGCGTTGAACCTGGCTGAGAAAGGCACCTCGGCCGTGCTGCTGGAAGCGCACAATGTCGGCTTCGGCAGCACGGGTAACTCAACAGGCAACCTGTACGAGACCATCAGCAAGGGGATACATCATATCGTTGACCAATGGGACAGCGATACGGCCCGCGCGGTTGCTACTGCCCGTCGCGCAGCGGTGGAACAGATCGACCAGCGGGTGCGTAAATTCGATATCCCCTGTGCTTTCCGCCGCTGCCGCCTCTACCGTTATGCCACCTCCGGGAACGCGCAGGACTCCGTGGAGAGAGAGTACCAGGGATCGCTCAAGGCAGGACTATCCGTCCATCTCGAAAAAGCGCTGCCCACTCCTCTTGCGCCGCCCTCCGGGCCCGTGCTGGCGCTGGATAACCAGGCGCAGTTTCATCCGCAGGCTTATGTTCGCGGGCTTGCGCGCCAAGCTGCAAATCACGGATGCCGTATCTACGAAAACTCGACAGTTATCGAGGTGGATAAAGACAAGCGCGTCGTGCGTACAGACAAAGGCAAGGTAACAGCCAGGGAAATCGTGTTTGCCACTCACTCGCCGAAGGGCGTACACCTGGTGCAGGCAGAGATGATTGCGAACCGCGAATATGGGCTCGCCGCACGCATTGCCAGGAATTCCTTTCCCTCGGGAATCTTCTGGGGCACCGGCGTCGAACGGCTGTCGATTCGTAACGTGGATGTCGATGACGCAACATTCCTCGTCTGCGTCGGAGAGGAACACAAGACGGGACAGGAAAACGCGAAAATCAGCCTGGACCGGCTCGAGTCCTCCGCGCAGGCCCATTTTAACGTACGCGAAGTGGCGTTCAGGTGGTCCGCGCAGAATTACAGCACAGCGGATGGCTTGCCTTATATTGGGCGGGATGCGACAGGATGCTTCATCGCTACCGGTTTCGCGACCGATGGTTTAACCTATGGAACGCTGGCTGCATCGCTGATCGCTGACCAGATCGCCGGACGCGATAACGTTTTTGCCCCACTCGTCGAGGCGAGCCGTTTTTCGCCGCTGAAGGGAGCCAAAGGTATAGTCGAGGAAACGGCGAGCGTGGTGAAATCCCTCATCAAGGACTACGTGATCAACCGGGAGACGACGCAATTATCGCAGCTCATGCCGGGCAAAGGCGCGATCGTGGAGTTCGAGGACGAATCGCTGGCGGCATACCGGGCCCCTGACGGGACATTGATTGCGGTCTCGCCGGTATGCACCCATATGAAATGCAAAGTGCACTGGAATAGCGTCGAGACAAGCTGGGACTGCCCTTGTCACGGCAGCCGCTTTGCTCCCGACGGGTCAGTGATCGAGGGTCCCGCGATAGAACCGCTGGAACGCAAGTTCCTGACAGGACAGTAATCAAAATAAAGCATTCCGTCCTGCATGGAAGGTGTAGGTAAATCGCCGATTACAAGAACCGGTTCAACGTGAAGACAGGGAGGTAGGTTGGGGTGAAGCACGAACCCCGACATTTCAAAGCGGAACTGAATATCGGGGTTTTAGCGCTACCCCGTCTACAGGCGGCAGGCCGAGCCAGACCAGCTCGCCGCGACTCTGAAAATCTTCCAGCGCACGCAGGATCATTTGTTCAAGCACTTTTCCGAATGCCTGGTCCGCCCGAAAAACCTGAACATTTTCGGGTATGCTCATGTTGCCGATAGCGGTATGAACGGCATGCTGGATGCCTGTGCGGCTGAGTGTCTTTCCATTTACGCTGATAAACATCGACAGCTCATAAGCGTCGGTAATCAGTTTTCCAACCATCCACAACGGAAATCCTGTGCGGGATGCCTCCACCGCAACAGTGCCGCTGTCTGCAACATTGTTCAGCACGATCCTGATTTCGCCATCTTCCTGCTCCGGCCCCAGTGAAAGCTCATCAATAGGATAAATCACGCCAGTGTCCCTGAGTATCCGGCCTGAATAATCTCTCAGCGGAACCTCTCCCATGGGAAAGCGTACGCCATTTCGCTGAAACTCGACAACAAGCTTCAGCCGAAGCGGTACGTCTCTCTTTTTGATATCCTTGTAAGTGACAGTCGGAAATGAACTTCCTAAAAACGACCGTGGCGACGCGCATCCCGCAAGTACAAAGGAGGCAATGACATATGCAATATTACGTAGCGGCCGAGATTCATGAGAAAGTGCTCCGTATGGGTACAGGAGAGTGCTGGCTATAGCAATGTCGAGGTTAACCCGTTATCCTTCATGCTGCAACTTTCTCGGCCTGACCCCATGGATCGCAGGTGTTTTATCTCATATAAATATCTAGATATGAATCGGGAAACGACTCCTTATTGCGCGACGTTCGGATTTGACAGCACGCGAATCCGGGAAGTACTTTCCATATTGGGACTCAGTGCGGAGCATGGCTTGCTTGCCGAGCGCATGCGCGCCGAAGTGATAGCTGGAAAAGCCGATGAGCTGGTGGATTCCTGCCTTGCCCCGCTGGCGCGTAGCCGGGGCTTTACGCTGATCGAGCGAAATATCGGTATCGAATCCTTCAAGAGAACCTGGATCGAACGCTTGCAGTACTACGGCCAGGACTTTGATACCGCCGAGTATTTTGGGGACCGGCTTGCGAGCGCCGCTGCTTATGCACGCGCGAAAATTCCTCTGGGCATTTTTTCAGGTACAGCACTGCCTTATCCAGCAGGTGCTCATAGATCGTCTATCGGTTAAATTCGCGGAAGCTGCTTCAACCGCCCGGCCTCTCGTAGACTGTGTTTTGAAGCTTTCATCCCTTGATTTATATCTCACGGCCGAGGGCTACCATTTGCCGGAAGTTGCCGAACTGCAAAAATCGCTGGACAACCTCCGCAAAGAAACATCCCGATTACACCAGGAGGCCTCGATCGATCAACTCACGGGCTTGATGAATTATGCCGGTCTCATGGAATCCCTTGAGCATCAGGTTAACGCCGCGCACGCGAACCAGCATAAGAGTCAAAAGGGTCTTTCCGGCAATATGTGCCTGATCATGATCGATCTCGATTTATTCAAGAAAATCAATGATACGCATGGGCACGTCGTTGGCGACTTTGTGCTCCGGCACGTCGCAAGCCGAATTCAGGCGGCAGTACGCGATTTCGACATGGTAGGCAGGTTTGGCGGGGAGGAATTCGTCATTATCATGGCAAATACTGATCTGGAACTGGCAACGGTCATTGCCGAGCGCGTGCGTAAAGGGGTGATGGACACGCCTTTACATCTAAAGGAGCTGACCATCCCGGTAACCATCAGCCTTGGCGTCGCAATGCTGAGGCCGGACGAACGCAAGGAATCATTGCTTGAGCGCGCGGATGTGGCAATGTATGAAGCAAAGAGCGCCGGGCGTAATCGCGTAATAATTGCGAAAGATGCTGACGATATCAGAACCTTGCCGGAGTTATAGGCGCCATCCTGATCTCTAACTGGAGGCCCCATCAATCGTACCTTACAACCGGACCGTCTGCAGCGTATCTGCTTTATCGCCGGTAGCACCGGAGGCAGATAACAACACAGCCAGATCATCCTCTTGCGCCAACCCATGCGCAAACAACCACTCTCGAGCTTGTGCGAGGCAAGCCTGGGGCTCCGCTCCCTTATCGGGCGCGTTGACAACGAGCGGCGAAATACCGCGGACCAGTGCAAGACTTCTATACAACCGCACAGAATCAGCGACCATGACAAGCGGCGCCTGGGGGCGGAAGCGGGCAACGGACAGCGCCGTCTCCATGGATTGAACGGGAGTAATGATGGCCCGGGCGCCGAGACGGGCGGCGAGCAGGCACGCCGCAAAACTCAGGGCGTTTCCTGCTTCGTTCGGGCTGGCTGTTTCCGCTGGATTCATCCGGTCTCGCGCCATGCGTCCGCCATACGCCTTCTCGGTGGCGGTAAGCACGCGTTGGAGAAACCGCACCGCCGCCACCGGGAACTCGCCGACGGCTGTCTCCGCTGAAAGCATGACAGCGTCCGTGCCATCCAGCACGGCATTGGCCACGTCAGTCGCTTCGGCACGCGTCGGATGCTCATGCTCCACCATCGACTCGAGCATTTGCGTAGCGGTAACGACGGGTCGACCTTGAGCATTAGCCACCGAAATAATGCGCTTCTGCACAATCGGTATTTCGGCAAGATCGGTTTCAACGCCCAGATCGCCGCGCGCCACCATCACCCCGTCGGACGCTGCCACGATCGCGTCAAGATCGTCCAGCGCGCGGCGCTTCTCTATCTTGGCCATCAACAGCGGCTTGATCCCGGGTCCAGGGGGAAGACAAGCCCTCACCCGCGCAAGATCGCCAGCCGATTGCACGAATGAGACGCCAACCCACTCGGCTTCTTGCAACACTGCGAATGCGAGATGCCTCCGATCCTCATCGGTCGGAATCAGCATGTCTGTGGCGGACTCCGGTATATTGATGCCGGACCCGGAGCGGACAGTGCCGCCGATGCGCACTTCGCACTCGGCCCGGCTTGGGTTTGCAGTCACGCTTTTCACACCGAGCTCGACCGCTCCGTCCGCCAGGAATACCGGTTCCCCGATTCGCAATGCCTGAAGCAACTCACGGCTTCGCACCCGCAACAGACAGCAATTGTTTGCACTGACCCCCTTTGCCTCGTCATCCGCCTCCGCCAGCGTGACTATCGTTCCTTCCTCCAATTTACAAAAGCCATCCGGAAGATCGGCCAGGCGGAATTTGGGACCGGGCAAATCCATGAGCAAGGCCACTGGCTGGTGGAGCGCGTGCGCCGCCTGCCGAACCTGCTGAATGCGCCGTGCATGGTCGGCATGATCCCCGTGCGATGTATTGATCCGCGCGACATCCATTCCGGCCTCGATCAACCGCTCGATCACGCCGGGCCGGTCCGTCGCCGGACCCAGCGTGCATACAATCTTGGTCCGCTGCCAGTTGGATTGAGTCATATTTGCGACAGGTTCAGTAGAGTACGGATTTTGATATCCTCGGATGGGTGGATAACAACCCCTATCCAATGATCCCGGATGAATCGATAGTACTCCTGATCTCGTTCAGGTTGATAGTCTTGATGACGGACCAAGCCCAGCTTCTGTTATCTCGGCACATACGATACCCTTGCGGCCTCCGTTTTTCCTCCCGGCAAGCATTGATTTTGCTCTTCTACGTAATTTTACGTAGCCATCCTACATAATTCGGCGCTTTTCCGATGGGTCGATAAACCGGAAAATAATAAAAATACCAAGGCGAAAATACACGTCCACTCGAGTGTGGCTTTGGAATTCCTGGGGTTGACGTGAACAGCAATTACATTGTTCAAATCCCCGTAACCGGTAGTGGTAGTGATAGTGGTAGTAAAAGTAACTTCGAGAACGATCTTTTTCGAACTGATAATCGTGAGGTACGCATGTCGAACCCCAGGCAAACCGCTGGAAGAAAACTCCCTCAGTGGGCACATATTCTAATTGCAATGGCGCTGGGCGTTGGCACCGGTTACATGATATTTACCCATTATTCTACCGATGACGCTGCACAAATTGCTGGTTACATTTCTTTAATATCGGATATTTTTCTCCGCCTGATAAAGATGTTGATTGGTCCGCTGGTTTTTTCGACACTCGTTGCGGGAATCGCACACATGGGGGATGCAAAATCGGTCGGCCGGGTATTTTTCAAGGCCTTCGGCTGGTTTTTAATCGCTTCCGTGGTGTCGCTGTTATTAGGCACGCTTGTGGCAAATTTATTGCAGCCTGGGCATAACCTCGGATTGGCCTTGCCGGCGGTGAACGCCGCTGCCGATCTCCAGGCACCGTCATTTACGTTAAAGGATTTTGTGATCCACCTGGTACCAAAA
>CAWKMH010000033.1:0-72389 GCA_963850515.1 uncultured beta proteobacterium | reverse complement strand
GCATTTGCCCGTCTGGATCTGGCGTCGGCGGCTCAAGTCGTGCGCCAGGATGAGTTGGTGGACGAAGAATTCCGTTCTATCATGCGCCAGCTCATCACTTTCATGATGGAAGACCCGCGCAAAATTTCTACTGCTCTTGAGATACTGTTTATAGCAAAAGCGATCGAGCGAATCGGCGACCATGCCAAGAATATGTCGGAATACGTGATATATATGGTCAAGGGCAGGGATGTGCGCCATGTTACGGTTGAAGAAATCGAACGGGAAGTAAGGGAATAATCCCTTTGGACACCTCGGAATTATGCGCGAATACTCCACTCTCGCTGCGGTTGACCTCGGCTCAAACAGCTTTCGCTTGCAAGTCGCGCGCGTAGTCGGGTAAGCAGCTATATCCGCTGGACAGTTTACGCGAGATGGTACGGCTTGCCGCCGGCCTTACCCCCGACGGGCAATTGGATGAGAATTCTCAGGAACGCGCTTTAGGTTGCCTGAAACGTTTTGGCGAGCGTCTGCGGGGTTTTCCGCCGCACACGGTCGTGCAGTCGGTACGAATACGCTTAGAGTAGCCAGGAACGCCCCCGCATTTCTAAAAAAAGCGGAGGCGGCCGTGGGATTCCCGATCGAAATTATCGCGGGGTATGAGGAAGCGCGGCTATATATCTGGGGGTTGCGCACTGTCTTCCCGCCTCAAGCAACGCTCGCCTGGTTGTGGATATTGGCGGCGGCTCTACCGAATTGATCATTGGAAATCGCCTGAAACCGGTCAAACTGGAAAGCCTGTATATGGGTTGCGTCAGTTATAGCCTGCGTTTTTTCCAGATGGAAAGATCACCAAAGGGTGCGATAAGGCGAGCCGAACTCTTAGCGCGCAGTGAAGTGCAAGCCATCGCCGCGGAGTTCTCCAGTATCCACTGGCAGGACGCGTTTGGCTCATCCGGTACGGCGCGCGCGCTGGGCGACATCATTGAGCTGAACAATCTCGCTAAAGAAGGCGGCGACGGCGACCTCACCTTGGAAGGGCTGGAAAATTTTCGCGAATGCCTGCTTAAGGTTGGCGATATCAGAAAGCTGGAATTTGCGGGACTCCGTGCTGACCGGGCGCCCGTTATTGCTGGCGGCTTCGCCATCATGTCGGCAGTATTTTCCGAGCTGGGAATACGCCGAATGTCTCAGGCCATGGGAGCACTGCGGCAGGGCGTGCTCTACGATATGCTCGGGCGCTTCCATAATCGCGATATGCGCGAAGTTACCGGTAAGACAATTTATGCAGCGCTATCGAGTGGATTCCGCCCAGGCGAAGCGGGTGGAATCGCTGGCCCTTTCTTGGTAAACAACTGTTGACGGATTTTCCTGATGAAGCAACGGAATTGCTGCTAATTCTTTCGTGGGCGGCGCGGCTGCATGAAGTGGGAATTTCAGTAGCCCATTCGGGCTATCACAAACATTCGGCCTATATTCTCGGTAACGCTGATATGCCGGGTTTCTCAAGAAAAGAACAAGAACGCTTGAGCGCGCTTGCCCTCGCCCATAGGGGGGTTGCAGGCAAAATGCGGGAATTTATTACCGAACCCCCGGACTTCGCTCTGCTCCTGGCACTTCGTCTGGCTGCGCTGTTCCATCGCAGTCGTAGTGATATCCAATTGCCGGATTTGGATGTCCGCCTCAGCGGCAAAGAATTCGATTTACACATCGAACGAAATGGCTGGAACGCAATCCCTTGACCGATACAGCGCTGTCCGCCGAAATTGAGCAATGGTCCGCGCTCGGTTTCAATTTTCGTATAAAGCGGCTGGAGGGAAGCAAGTCGACCGCATAGCCGATAAAGCCACCCGAACACAGCCGGTACCTAATCCATATCATCCACGATGGCGTCACACTCCAGAAAGAGATCGACAAAAGCGGGCCTTGCTCCCGGCACACTGGTGCATATCGGCATAAAAAAAAATGTCGCGCCTCGCATCACCCTCCTGAATTACGATACGAATGGTGCGCGCGAATCAGGTAACCACTGCTGATCTGGCCGACAAGATTAAGCTCGCGCCGGGCATCAAATGGATCGACGTCCGTGGATTGGGCGACATCGGCATGATGGAACAAATCGGTGCGTGTTTTAATCTTCATCCGCTGGTGCTGGAGGATATATTCAATACCGACCAGCGTTCGAAACTGGAGGACTACGGCGACTATATTTATGTTGTACTAAAAACCTTCGGCTATGAGCGCAAAAATGAAGAAGAAATGATAACCTCTGACCAGATCAGCCTGGTGCTGGGAAAAGACTTCGTGCTCTCATTCCTGGAAACGGATGGGGTTCAATTCGGGTCGCTGCGTGAGCGCTTACACTCGGGAAAAGGCCAGATACGAAACCTGGGTCCGGACTTTCTGATGTATAGCTTGATTGATGCCATCGTGGATAGCTATTTTGTCATTCTTGAGCGACTCGATGAAAAAATCGAAGTACTCGAAACGGAACTGATAGCCCGTCCTCAACCTACCACTCTGCATTCGATTTATCACCTGAAGCGGGAAAATGCTTTTTTACGCAAATCGCTGTGGCCATTACGCGAAGTGATCAGTTCCATGCAACGAGGGGATTCGCCGCTGTTCACCCGCAATACTTTGCTTTACCTGCGTGATGTCTATGATCACACTATTCACATCATCGAGTCGGTTGAGTCTCTACGCGACGTGACAGGTGGCATGCTCGACATCTATATGTCCAGCGTGAGCTACCGCATTAGTACGGTAATGAAGGTTCTCACCGTTATTACAACCATATTCATGCCACTGAGCCTGATAGCCGGCATTTATGGGATGAATTTCCAACACTTGCCTGGGCTTGGCTGGTACTGGGGATTCTTCGCGGTTCTGGGAGCAATGGCAGTGATCAGTGTGGGGATGCTCGCACTATTCCGCTGGAAAAAGTGGTTGTAGTCCGATTTAGCAGCTCAGCCGTCCAACTCACCGGCGAACCGGGCGCTTCGCCAAAAATCTTTTCGAGAGTCTCTAGCGGCCTGTCGGACTTAAAGGAAATCGGCTGCAGAAACGTCTGGCTGGTTCATATTTCGCCGCTTTTTCGGCCGATAGGATAGCTATTGGCCCTCAAAATCTGCCCTCACCGAGTCATTTTTTCGCTGCGATTCCTTAAGTCCAACAGGCTGTTAGAACTCGAATACTTGCCCGCGCTTCAATCTCTCGGGTTTGAATTCTCCTGCTGCTGCCTGAATTTCCGCCATAGTCGCGTCCTCATTGCCCGGTTCCATGTGAGTGATCAGAAGCCGGACCGGCTTGTTGAGCTGCTTTAATCCCTGGGCCAGCAGTTCAGGGCGCATATGGCCAGAAGCCTCGGCACCTACAACGTTGTGGTTGAGAAAGGTCGTTTCAATCATCAGATAGCGCAGGTTGCTGATTGAGTTCAACGCATTCCAGAACGGCTCATGGTAAGTTGTGTCGCCACTGAATACAAAACTTGCCTTGCCGCTATCAAGCTGATAGCCCACACCCGGCACAGCATGCCGCGCCGGGAGCGGAGTGATCATCCTTCCCGACAAATCGACGCTCTGTCCCACTGTCACAGGCCGGAATACCACATACGGATGGTCAGATGAAGGTAATACCGGTGTAATCGGGCCAAAGGCGAAAATTGAACATATCCTGCTTCAGGATGGCAATGGTTTCAGCCAATGCGTAAACCGTGAGCGGCCTCTCACGACGCGGCCCCACCATATCCGCCACCATGGGAAGCAAGCCCGCATGGTCGAGATGCGAATGAGTAAGAAATACCGTATTGATACGCAGCATCTCGGCCAGCGTTAAATCCCCCGCGCCCGTACCCACATCAACCAGAATGTCGTCATCCAGCATCAGGCAAGTGGTTCTTAGATCCGCCGCCACGCCACCGGTGCATCCCAGTATGGTTACCCGCATCTCATCCTCGCACAACGACCTCAAAAATATGGGCTAGATACATGACCTGGTAAGTGACTTGGCAATGGAATGATGTGGGAGATGCTGGACGTAAAGTTCGAAACATACGCTTCGTGGATATGCTTCCATCCATCCAGTCTTTCACCGAGGCAGACGAGTTATTTAGACATTAACTTCGGGGTGACCTGCGCTGCCGAAGCCCACTCCCACGATAAAACCTCGATGCCGCAGATACGCACCCACGGCATGATCAACATACGTAGCAGACGCGAAGTATCGGGCAGCATCCATATTTGGGAAATACGCTTTTCTTCGCGCCAGCTGCGCAGCAGAAGCCTTACCACCACCTCCAGGCCCATGGCGTAGCTGCGCATCTGCAGGCAGAGAAGCAGTCGCGCCGGCTCCGGCGTTACCCAATAAACGTATCCTCCTTCCCGAAACACGTAATCAAGCACATCAAGAAGATTCGGAGGAAAATGTGTCGGCGGGCAATTGGCCGACAGAAGCAATATATTAAGTGAAGCGTTAGGATAGCGCGCGAAATAAAGGCTGCGGTTGCGCTTTACCAGCGCCTTGTAAGATTTGCCACGACCGAAAGACCCCCCACCCTCGTGCTGTATCCTGGCGCCAGGGTGTACGCCAAGGCGCCAACCGCGCAGGTCAAGGCGGCGGCCAAGATCGGTATCTTCATAATAGCCGCGGCCGAATGCCGGATCGAAACCGCCGATTTCCTGGAAAACGTGACGTCGGATCAGGAATGCATGGCCCCGCAGGCGGTGGGTACGAATATAACCGCCGGGCGCGCACATACCGGTCCAGATTGTCTCTGGCATAGTCGTTGCCGCGGGAATAATGACCGCTAGCTGCGGGTCTGCCGCCATCGCTGCGCACAGCGTCGGCAGAAAATCCTCGCTTGACGTCGTGTCCGAGTTGAGTATCAATATGAAAGACGCGTCGGAGCGACCGACTGCCTCGTTTACCGACACACCGAAGCCCTGATTTTTCTGTGCGTGATGAACGTAGACCTGTTCATACGGCAATTGATCGAGCATCATGCGCGTCTCGACATCGGACGCATGATCCTGGATATAAATATGCCGGATCGATTCGCTGAGGCATGCAACGACAGAATCGATGCAATGCCGCGTCAGCTCCTGCGCATTATAGACCGGGATTACCACATCAATGGATGGCTTTGCCGACATACGGTCAGTAATCCCCTTGGAACGTCGGCCGGCAGAGGCCAATCAAGCGAAAGCGAGTTTAGCGGCACGATCATGCGGATGATCCCGGTTCTGGCTGGTTTTTGACCGTACTTGCCCTTCCAGCAATGCAACATAACGGGACAATACGTCGGGATCACCAACATCGATCATTTCCCTCACGAAGCGTTGGCGATGCTCTTCTATATAAAAAGAGTCGCAGCCGTGGGTAAGAAACCTTTCAATTTGTCTATATACGTCATCCCGGCAGCGCAGCTCTGCCTCAGGCATGGTATTCAGCCAGTGCGGAACGCCCGGCATGAAGGTAGTCGGCCGCCAGTACTGGCTTCTTCCCTTTACCGCTTCAAATACAACCGAGGTGGCCAGGTCGATTATTACGTCCGCCCAATTCATGAGGTAAATGGAATGAATATCTCCCGCCACGCTCACGTTAGGCAGGCGCCGCAGGGAGACATGTCCTTGGTCAGGGATTGCTGCCATCCGCCGCGGGTGTGCGGCTTGATTATCAGCTCCACGCCCGGGAAAGCCGGCCACGATGCGCACGACTTCGCCTACTTCTTCCCAGAACGTGGAAAAGTTGCTCTTTCTGAAAAACATGACGACTTTGAGCCGGCTATCGGAGCGGGTCAGGGGCGAAGGCGGCATCAATTCTGGCCACTTTGGCAAGCCATTCGTCGCAATAGCGCGGCGAACCCAGGACGGCAAGCTTCTGGTTATCCATGAAAGGGCGAAAGCGCACGGAGCAGAATTCGTTCGGTACGACAACTTTATCGAAAATTCCCGCATTGGCAAATGTGGTGTCGGGTTCCAGGCGCAGTTCACGGCGCCGGATCAACTGGCTGGCATGCGGGCTGTCTCCATGCGGCAGCGATACCGTGCCCAGACCCATGGCGCGCGCCGTCGATAGCACTATCTCGACCCATTCCACGCAGATGGAGGAATTTCTTTCTATCCAGTCAAATACGACGACGCCTTCATGCGTGCCGCCGAAGCTGCGGGTCAGCAGGCGCTGCGCGGTGCTGTGCCAGACCGGCGCGCGCCGCCTGGCATCATATACCTCCGCCAGTGCCGCCATGAGCGGCGCCAGGAAGGGGCGGCGCAAGCTGCGGATGAGTATCAGTGTTTGCAGAAACCACCGCACAAATTCGATCGGCGGCAACACGTCGGCAATATAGGCCATGCGCACGCCATTGAGCTCCCTTCAGAAATTTAATGCGGTAATCATTGCGAAACCGCGAGTTGCCTATCAGGACAATGTCACAGGTATGACCAGAATCGATCCATCTGGAAATTACCGGTGTAATATGATCTATGTCGTTATAATGGCGTAGAAAAAAAAGGGCCTTCATACTCGCGTTTTCATTCTTTGCGTGCTGATGGCAAAAAGCAGTATATCCATCATTTCATTGATTATTCCGATTTGTTTCTTGCGACGAAAAATGCGCGTAATTGTACACGGGGCGATATTCGTTTACTAGCACAGCCGGTATTTTTACTCCCACAGACTTCTGTTAATATAGAAAGCTGATTCCGGTTCAGGTTCAAGTTCCGGCAAGGTATTTTTCCTGGCGACAGGAATGGACACGATAAAAACGAGCTTTCAAAAAAGCCATTCTAGGCCGATCCGTTCCCGATACTAATGTACAGGGCCGATAATCGACAGCCAATAATGAAATGCACCTATTATCTGATAGACATCAATTAACATGATTTACCAATGAAAACAATTGCTGTAATACCGGCGCGCATGGGTTCATCGCGTTTTCCCGGAAAACCGGTTGCAAAACTGTTGGGGCGTACCATGCTGGAGCATGTCTACAAACGTGTTGCCCTGAGCAATCCCTTGATGCTACTTATATAGCAACTTGCGACGAGGAAATCCGGCGAGCCGCGGAGGATTTTGGCGCTGCCGTAATAATGACTGCTGACACCCATGAGCGCGCGAGTGATCGGGTTGCCGAGGCCGTGGCCGGAATTGATGCTGAACTTATCGTGATGGTACAAGGCGACGAACCGATGACCCACCCAGAAATGATCGATGCCGCGGTAGAACCATTTCGGCACGATCCCCGAGCTGGGCTGCGTTAATCTGGTGCGCGCTATCGATAACAAAGCTGACTTCTACGATTCAACACCATTAAAGTGGTGATGAATCAGCAGGGTGACGCTCTTTATATGTCGCGACAACCGATACCGACCGCTCCGGCCTCATCCCAGTCGGATTTTCCGCATGCACTCGCCTATAAGCAGGTATGCATTATTCCATTCCGGCGTGAAACATTGCTCGATTTCGCCCGGTTGCCGCCACTCCGTTGGAGCAACTGGAGTCCGTGGACATGCTGCGGTTGCTGGAGCACGGTTATCGGGTGAAGATGGTGAGAACCCAGTTCAACACGCAGGCGGTGGATACTCAGGCCGATCTGGAGCGTGTCGCCAGATTGATGGAGGCCGACCCACTGCTGGCCTCATATTGAATCAAATACTCACAAACACAGGCCTGTTCTGCAACTCTCCTCAAGGAATAGCTATGCAATTAAAATCGAAACTGGCCCGAAATGCATTGACCATTGGCTCATGGATCACCCTGGGGCATCCAGCGATCGCCGAGATCATGGCTGCGGCCGGTTTTGACTGGCTGGTACTGGATACAGAGCACAGCGTCCTGGAACTAAGCGACGTTCAGATGCTGATCCAGGTGCTCGACGGCCAACGATGCCCAGCTATCGTGCGGCTGACTTCAAATCATCCTGACCAGATCAAGCGTGTCATGGATGCCGGCGCAACGGGTGTAATGGTTCCCATGGTCAAAACCGCCGCGGATGCCGAAGCTGCGGTACAAGCTGTCTATTATCCGCCTCGGGGTCAGCGGGGAGTGGGTCTGGCCCGCGCGCAAGGTTATGGCGCACGATTTCAGCAATATCGGCGCTGGCTGGAGGATAATGCAGTCATAGTAGCCATGATAGAGCATATTGATGCGTCAATGCCATCGATTCCATTCTTTCCGTTCCCGGAATTGATGCCTATATCATTGGCCCTTACGATCTGTCCGGTTCCATGGGGCGTCCCGGCGAACTGGATTATCCTGAAGTTCAGTCCGCGATAGAACAGGTACATGAAGCTGGGCGCCGCCTAGGCAAACCGGGAGGCATCCATGTGGTTGAGCCGGATCCGGACCAGTTACGGCGCATATATCGAGGCCGGCTTCAATTTTCTTGGTTATGGTCTGGATATTCGTATCCTGGACACCGTTTGCCGCAGTCATATGCAGAATATAAGGGAAGCTCTATGAATAAACTCGTCATCTCCACTTCATCGTTTGATGTGGACAACAATCCCCCTCTTCAGCATTTGCTGAAAGAGGGCATGCATATCACCAGAAACAGCCATGGGCGCAAACTTACGGAAGACGAAACCATCGCATTGCTGGGTACGGATACCGTCGGGATGATCGCAGGCATAGAACCCCTGACAGAACGCGTTTTTGCCTCCGCCAAAAGCCTGAAAGTAGTGTCTCGCTGCGGAAGCGGCGCTGGATAGTGTCGATCTTGCCGCAGCAAAACGTCACGGTATCACTGTTCTTAATACGCCAGAGGCCCCGGCGCAGGCAGTTGCTGAACTCACCATGGGTCTGATACTGGCCGCCTTGAGGCAGATATGCCAGACTGATCGATTGCTCCGTGCGGGCAAATGGCCGCGAACGCAGGGACGTCTGCTCGCTGCCCAGCGGGTAGGCATCATCGGACTGGGCCGCGTCGGCGCGGCGTGTCGCGCGTCTGTGCCAGGCTTTTGAGGCCGAGATTGTGGCGCATGATTCATATGTGGACCAGTCGCCGCAAGGAGTACGATTGGTACCATTGGAAGATCTTCTGGCGGAAGCGGATATCATCAGCCTGCACTTGCCTTATGGCGCCGACACGCACCACTTGCTGGATAAGGCGGCTTTCGCTCGCATGAAACCAGGTGCGGTAGTGATAAATACGGCCCGCGGCGGCCTTATCGATGAAACCGACCTTGCGGAGGCCTTGATTTCTGGTCACCTGGCTGCGGCCGCACTCGATGTTTTCGAGCAGGAACCGTATCACGGTCCGCTGCTAAAATGTGAAACGGCAATTCTTACCTCACATATTGGCTCCCACGCCAAGGAAGCACGTCAGCGCATGGAGGTGGAAGCCGCGGAGAATCTGCTTCAGGGTCTGATTAAAGCGGATGTAATGAAAGACAGGCAACACGGAAATGCCTAACGAAATTGCGATTGTGTATGGCGCCAGCGGCTTCCTTGGAAGCCATGTGGCCGATGCATTGTCTGACGCCGGCTATCGTGTGCGCTTGTTTGATCGCCGCCCATCGCCTTATCAGCGTCCCGATCAGGAGATGATCATCGGTGACATCATGAATCTGGATCAAGTGACGGAAGCGGCTAAGGGCGCTCATGTTGTTTATAATTTTGCTGCCATTGCGGATATTGATGAAGCCCACGATAAGCCCCTGGCGACCGCTACAATTAATGTATTAGGTAATATGCACGCACTGGAAGCAGCGCGTCTTGCTGGAGCGCGCCGATTTGTTTTTGCCAGCACTATTTATGTCTATTCCGAGTCCGGTTCTTTTTATCGTGCCAGCAAGCAGGCGGCAGAACGCTTCATCGAGACTTATCATGAGCGCTACGGGCTGGACTATAGTATTTTACGCTATGGATCATTGTACGGCAGGCGTGCTGACGCACGTAATGGTATCTACCGTATGCTGCACGAAGCGGTGGACACGTCATTCGATAACGTACCATGGTAGCGGTGAGGCGATCCGCGAATACATCCATGTCGAGGATGCGGCGCGCATGAGTGTTCAGGTGCTGGCGCCAGAGTTTGCCAATCGCCATTTGATCTTGACCGGACAGGAGCGGTTACGCATCAAGGATGTCATGACCATGATTTCGGAAATCATGCCGTGGAAAATCGAATTACATTTCGACGAGGCGCGATGCGGGGCACCATTATGAGGTTACTCCTTATGCATTTCAACCCCGTATTGGCCGCAAATTGGTACTTAACGAACATGTCGATCTGGGTCAGGGTTTACTGGATTGTCTGCGGGATATCCACAGGACCATGCACCACTCAGGTGAAGATGACGAGGCGACGCCCTTGGCGTCCGACAATAAAGCATGAACACAACGGCGTGGCAAGCCATCATTTTCGATTTCGATGGCGTGGTGGTCGAATCTGGGGAAATCAAGACACAAGCTTTCGGCGATCTCTATCGAAGCTATGGGGAAACAGTGATGGCTGCGGTGATGCAGTATCACAGCTTGCACGGAGGCATGTCGCGCTATCACAAATTTCGTTATTTTCAGGAGCATCTTTTAGAAAAACCCCCGCTGACTCCGGATGAAGAACAGGAGTTGGATCGTCGTTTTTCCGAATTGGTCGTTGAGGCCGTGATTGCCAGTGACGCGGTACCTGGTGCAACGGAGCTGATCCGTAAAGAAGCGACACGCATTCCTTTATTTGTCGCTTCCGGCACACCGGAAGCGGAACTTAAAACAATTGTCGTTCGCCGTGGCCTGGCCTCCTATTTTACCGCTGTGTGCGGCTCCCCCACGCCAAAACAGAAGCTGATCGCGGATATTTTATCGAATCACACGCTCTTGCCTGAGCGTGTGCTGATGATAGGCGACGCGTTGATCGACTATCAAAGCGCACAGCTTAACAATGTCGCATTCCTGGGCCGCGTGCGGCCCGGGGATAAAAACCCCTTTCCTGCGCACGTGGACATATTGCCTGATCTGAGCCCGTTGCTCACCTGATATCCTGACTGACCGACCGAAAAGATTTTTCCTACTCCGTGAGCTTCACCTTCTTTGTAAGTTCGCTACGGGGGGCCAACTGCCTGATTCAGCATAATACGAAAGATCCTCACGAGAGGGCGGCAGCCCCCAATGCGAATTCCGCGAAGAAGCTTATCGAGATACTCCCTAAGCTTAACGGGACGAGTACAATATGGACAGTTCCCAAGGCGTACTTGAGGTTCCTATCGCAATATCCACTCTAGCGCACTCAGCAGCCTGCGAAGCCGACTCGGTTCCCCTCCCTCTGAATTTGAGTGGATGAATGGCGATAATGACTTAGAAGCGTCAAACTTTAACGACATTTTTGAAGCATTTCCAAAACCAGCGGATATGATGGGCAGTAAAGAAAAAATGCCTAAAACGGTTATTCTCGGCGCTGGCCAGGGACGGCGGCTGCTGTCGCTAACTGAAAACATGCCAAAGTGTCTTTTGCCGGTTTCGGGCAAACCAATCATTGAGCGGCAGATCGATACCTTGCTGGCAGCAGGCATAGACGAAATCACTGTCGTGACCGGTTTTCAGTCCAGCCTGGTTGAAGCTCGATTGCAACAGCGTTATGCAAATCACGCTCAGATCAGTACGATTTTTAATCCGTTCTTTGAGGTTGCCGATAACCTGGCTAGTTGCTGGATTGCGCGTTCTGTAATGGATAGCGATTTTCTGCTTCTGAACGGGGATACCGTTTTTGACGCGGCTGTGCTGGCGAAGATGCTGAACTCGGATCCCGCCCCTATTACCCTGGGGGTAGATTACAAGTCCACTTATGATACGGACGACATGAAAGTCCAGCTGGATGAAAAAGGATGGGTCAAGCACGTAAGCAAAACTTTATCCGCGGCTCAAACCGATGCCGAGTCTATCGGTCTTATTTTTTTCCGGGATCGCGGACCGCAATTGTTCCGCAGCGCAGTCGAGAATGCACTTCGGCATCAAGCAGCGCTTAAATTCTGGTATCTAAACATCATTGACGGGCTGGCTGATAAACAAGTGGTCAATGCTTGTTCCGTATCCGGGCATCGTTTGGTGTGAAATTGATTTCGCCGCGGATCTGGCACGGGCTGAAGCGCTTTTCGCCGAAACGAAGGAGAATGGAATCCCGCAGAGCCCATCTATACAAGCTGAACTTATTACAGATGAATAGCCAGGCACGACCGTTGGCGCCTGGGAAAAACGAAAACTCACGCGCGTGAGTTTTCTCTGCGTCATTCGATGCGGGAAAGCGATACGGTGGTAGTCCTCGCCACATCCTAAGGCGAATGTCAGCATACTTCTGCGCGGGCATACTTGGTCTCAACAGTCCGTCTCAAATTAAACGCCAAAAGTTTCCCAAGCCGTTCGTTACCTACGGGACCATTACCGATCCGTTGGATAATGTCCAGGTCCGGTGCTTTGTTAGCTTCGATCAGGCACGGACCGCTATCGAGCAGGGCGACGTCCCAACCAATCACTACCTGATCGGAAAAGGCGCTGGCGTGGGCATATTGCACCAGCTCTATCAGCTCAGGCCAGCACGGAAGCTTGCGCTGCAGTATCTGAGCGTGCGTTTCGTAATGCCGCTCATACCAGCCATCCGCAGTTGCTCCCCATGCCCCGCAAGCTCCTCTTCCTAGTTCACCGGTGTGGATATCCACGTTGGCAGCGATTCCTCCGGCGTGGAAATTGTCGACAATGACGGCACTATTCCGCGCCATGCGAAAAACCGCGTTGGTGACTTCGAATCCGCCTTGCTCGTTACGACAGCTCATCACACGAACAGTCGCCAGCGTACCATTGGCGAGGTCGGCAATCTCATGGTGATTTACGAGCCGCGGTTGCACCAGAAAAATATTCTGCCAAGAGGCCTTCCGCAGACCATCAAGTACTTGATCCTCAGTAGCAACTTCGCCATCGTTGCGCCGGAACTTCCCCGAGCCCAGGTAATCCCAGCGCGTGGCATTTTTTCCCCTTGTCCATACAGCGGTTTCACGAAGAGATCGATCTCGGGCAGCCCCGGTCCGTTCCAATCGACTGCGGTGACCTCTCCTTTCTCCACGCTCAGGAGGATGGGCGCAGTCTTGATTCCGAACTCGCGGCAGCGGGCCATGAAACGTGCTTTGTCTTTTATACATATTGTGCTCCGCTCGGTGGGGATGGAAAGTCCACCATTGTAGTCGCGCAAAAAAAGATACAGCCCGGCTTTTGTTTCAAGCCGATTCAGGTACTCACCAGCATGCTTTCTCTTGTCGTCGTCGTGCAGTTCGAAGATATAGTACCAGGGAGACAGGATCGCAAACCGGGCCGCAAGACCGATCTGCTCCCACATTTGCCGAGTGATTCCCTTTCCTGTCCGCTTCTTTATGGCGCTCCCGTTGAGCGTGGTAAACACGATTACCAGCGCAGCAACCACGAATGGGACGAACGGCAGAGCCACACACGCTAAAAGACGCTCGCGGAAGCTGATTTCACGCCAGACCTCGCGCTGGAAGCACCGGTGGATGGCCGTCGCCGCCGAGTTATCCTCCGGTAGTCGCGCAAGAATCCACATCGCGCCACTCAAGTCCCGGGTAATCCTGTCAATGCTGAAGCCATTAATAATTTTCATGAACCCTCGCATTCGCTGCAGCATGTCAGGAAAGATAGCAGAACATCTGTCCGCGCTTTTATTATTTTTCCAGCTTGTTGATCAGTTACCGCATTTGTCAAGAAGCCTTCTTAAGTTTCAATTACAAAATGTCGCCCCATCGGTAACCTCAAAATAATAAAATAAGCGCCTCTAATAAAATAGCGCCTTGCTACGGCGGCGCATATAGTCCCTTCGGACTATATATTGAAAAACGCCGCCTCCTCGATAACAGCTCCTTAACTTTCCCTGTATAACACAGCTCCTTAACGTTACCCTGCACCGGGCGCAAGACAGGCGATTGTGCCGAAATGTTTTGCATAGTATCCTGCGAGTAATACTCAATATCGGCTCCAGCCTCGCAAGACAAACTCATCAGCTACCAAATCTCATGGATTCTTCGATGACCAATGTCTCGCCGGATATCCCCGCCTTTAACGCAACCATGCGGAAGTTTGGCGCGCCACAGACAATAATTCATCAATACCAATACTGGAGCGTCATGTTGCGTCCCGCCCAGCTAACGCTTGGTTCCCTGATTCTGGCCGCTCATGAGCCAGCTCGCTCACTTTCGGAACTTGGCCAGGAAAGCTTTACTGAGCTTCATCAGGTGATAACGCAGCTAGAGTTCGCTTTGGCCAAGGCTTTCAATTACGATCGGCTGAATTACCTGATGTTGATGATGGTTGATCCGGATGTGCACTTCCATGTCATCCCTCGTTATGCGAAAACAAAGTATTTCAACGCCAGGGAATTTACGGATTCGGGCTGGCCGGGACCTCCGGACTTCAAGCGGACTTATGAGATCGATGCTGAAACCAACCGTCTTATCATCGATCATATCGCTTCCTACTGGGGCATAAAGTAATACGCGGCTCCGGCTTTCATCGCTTTGTCCAGGTTACCGGCCATTCTGAAAACCTGTCACACACCATTCTTTCAGTATCGCCTTCCTGCGAAGATACTCTGTCTGTCATACTCTGTCTGTCGACGCTCATCTTGCCTGAACCGTAAGCTACTCACGCCTCCTGAACCAACCGGTATCAGTGTTATCTGCTACCGGATATTCTAATCTGCTACCGGATATTCTGTATCTGCTACCGGATATTCTATCCGGCTGGCGAGCAGGCAGAACGTCCGGACCTTTGACTCGACGGTTCGATTTTTTTTATCAATATTTCATCTGGGATTGGCTTTTTGACCGCGTTTTATCTATGGTTGTCTATATTGAGATTGTATATACTCAGCGACGGCTTCATACCGGACGTCCAAGAACGAAAAAATAGAGAGCATGTGCCCTTTTGATACTCAAAGCCCGAGCGTCAATTACCACTTATCTCGCTTAGGCAGGTAAGTCAGCACATGACACAACTCGTCCTATTGCGCCACGGGGAAAGTATCTCGAACCGGGATGGATGTTTTACCGGCTGGAATGATGTTGCCCTGACACCACGAGGTGAGCAGGAGGCCGAGCAAGCTGGCCGCCTGCTCAGGGAGACGGGATATAAGTTCGATGTATGCTTTACCTCGGAACTCCAACGGGCTACTGAAACGCTGCGTATCGTATTAAAAGCGATGGGAGTCGATGAATCGGCCGTACGGCGGAGTTGGCGTTTGAACGAACGCCACTATGGTGCCCTGGAAGGGATCGATCCCCTGAAGGCAATCAGGAAATTCGGCGTCTGGCCCATCCTTGGCTCCCAGTTGCGATTTGATGCACGGCCGCCGCCGCTCGACCCCTGTGACGCGCGATTCCCGGGAAATCAGCTGCGCTACTCGAATATCGATAAGCAGGAATTGCCCCTTACTGAGAGTATGCAGCAAGCCCTCTTGCGGGTGCTGCCCTACTGGGAGGAGGTAATCCTGCCGGAAATTCGACAGGGAAAGCGGGTTCTCATCGTAGCCCACAAGCATATTTTGCGTGCACTGGTGATGCAACTGGACGATTTGTCCATTGTCCAGCTAATAAAGCTATCCATAGCCACAGGCCGGCCGCTGGTATACGAACTTGACGATAAGCTGAGCCCCGTCCGGCATTATTACGCTGATCACCAGACCGGCCTTGTAAAATAGATCATATCAAGGAACCTGAACAGCTCTTAAGGCATTCATTGACAATCTAACGCTCATCGGGCCGGTGAAATCGGATGGCAAATTGCCAAGTAGCGCATGACAGGTCGCCTCTTTGGGGTTTCTACGATGGTCGCGATACCTACCGGTCTGTTGACGTAACGCGCCCCGTTCCGCACAAAATGGAGCGGGCCCGGTTTAATGGAAAAGCCGCCTGCTTTCTTGAATGCTTTCTTGGGTTCGCCAGCTATTGCCAAATGGTCGACCCCGCGCGCCGCCTCTTTCATCCCGTCACTGCCTCTTTCATCTTGTTCTTGTATTTGCTCCATCTTGTATCACTCCCAGACTTTTAATTTCAAAAAAGTGCTGCGAAGCGGACGTCACGCCGTTCAGGTAAAAAGTAGAGCGGTTCCAAAGCTTACTCGTCATTAATTCACATCACCCTGACTGATGGGCCTGGAGTAAAATCCGCAGGCTCACAAGTCGGGAGAGAAAGCTCTTGTCTGGTTCGACTCCCAAAAGACGCAGCGCAGTAAATGCCTCGATTGAAGCGCGTCATATTTTTGTCGAATGCCAGCGCAATCGGATTGCGGATAAGACCAATTTGCTAATCAATTTCTAGAGATGCCCTTGACGCAAGTTTCCATAGTAATCCCCACGCTGAACGAGGCCGACAACATCGACCCCCTGCTGAGGCGCCTGTGCGAGCTTGGCCTGTCGCCAGAAAGTTTCGAGATTATCTTTGTAGACGACAGCTCAAGCGATGGTACACGCGCCAAAGTGCGCGCCTGGGAAAAGCGGGCAAATGTACGGCTGATCGAACGCCCGGACAAGCCCGATCTCACCCGGTCCGTCCTGGCCGGCGCGGCCGCGGCGCACGGGGAGGTCATCGTCGTGATGGATGCAGACCTGAGCCATCCGCCTGAACGATTGCCTGCCCTGGTTGCCCCCGTGCTGGACGGAAGCTGCGACATCGCCATCGGCAGCCGCTACGTACCCGGCGGCGGCACCGAAGGAGAGCCCCTGCCGCGCCGCTGGCTCTCGCGCCTCGCCAACGGGCTTGCCCGCCCCCTTTGCGACGTAAACGACGCCACCTCGGGATTTTTCGCCTTCCGGCGGGAACTGGCCGCCACCATTGCCGAACCCGCACACGGCCATGAAATCCTGCTCGAACTGCTCATGGCCGGCCAAGGCAAACCCAGGGTCGTGGAAGTGCCCGTCTGCTTTCGCCATCGCCCCCATGGCACCTCCAAATTATCATTCCGCCCGCAGTGGACCTACCTGCAACGCCTCATGACCTTAGCCGGCGGCACCGTCTCCGTCGGTACCGCCGGCCGCTTTGCCGCGGTCGGGTTGTTTGGCCTCGCCATTGACGCGCTGCTGTTTCAATTCCTCATGAGCCGCGGCTTCGGACTCGCTCTGGCGCACATCACGAGTTTCTTCGCCGCGGCGGTAATAAATTATTCGCTCAATTCCAGAAGGTCATTCCAAAATCTTGCAGGCGACCTGCGACGGGATCAGTTGGCCGCTTCTTAACTGTCGGCATATTCGCGTTACTGCATGCGCGGCGGCGTACTGGCCCTGCTGATCGATGGCTGGCACATGCCCTCGTTTCTGGCCATCTTCCCGGCCATTGCCGCAACGGCCGCCATCAACTACTTCGGCGCCGCATTCTACGTGTTTCCCGTTACCGTGAACCCGCCCTCGCCGGACGTGCGCTGGCGGGTCGCCTCAGTCGGCATCGTCGCCTTTGCCGTCCTGCTGCGCCTGATCTACCTGGGCACAGCCGAACTGATTCCCGACGAAGCTTACTACTGGACCTATGCCCAGCACATGGACCTGAGCTTTTATGATCACCCGCCCATGGTGGCATGGCTGATCTGGCTTGGTACCGCGATCTTTGGCAACAGCGAGTTCGGGGTTCGGATCGGCTCGTTCTGCTGTGGCCTGATAACGATGGCTTACTTGTATGCGCTGGCGCGCAATCTGTACGATAAGTCGACCGCGATGCGCGCGGTGCTGCTGCTGGCGGTGTTGCCGTTTTACTTTGCCACTGGCATGGTGGCGACAGCGGATGCGCCGCTGGTGGCCGCCTGGGCTGCCACGCTCTACTACATGGAACGGGCATTGCTGGCCGATCGCAACTGGGCTTGGCTGGGCATGGGCATTGCATTCGGCCTGGGTATCCTGTCGAAATATACGCTGGGGCTGCTGGGTCCGGCGGCGCTGCTGTTTGTGATCCTGGATCCCGCTTCGCGCCGCTGGCTGCGCCGTCCGCATGCATATCTGGCCGCCGCGCTTGCACTACTGTTGTTTTCGCCCGTAATCATCTGGAATTTCCAGCACGACTGGGCGTCGATTACGCTTTCAGTCAAGCCGGGTCAAGGGGGTGGGCGATAATCAATTCTCGGTGCACGAATTATTTCTGCATCTTATGGTCCTGTTGACGCCGGTGGGCTTGCTTGCCGCAGCCATGGCGTTGTGGCCGAGGACCGAACGTGACTTAAGCACCTATGCACGCAGGCGCCGCCTATTCGTGGGAGTATTCACCGGCGTGCCACTGTCAGTGTTCTTGATTCTCAGTATTTTCGATTCACAACGGTTTCACTGGGCCGGTCCATTATGGCTCGCGGTGCTGCCAACGATGGCGTGGATGATGGGCCAAGCGGGCGATCTCAGCGCCACCGCACGCCGTGTGAGAGCAGCCTGGAAGCCGACCATCATGATTTGCCTGTTTCTCTATGGATTCGTACTGCACTATGTGGTGCTCGGCATCCCTGGAATTCCCTACAAGTTTTTGTCCGAACGTTATTTCTGGCGCGAGGCCACAAGTGAGGTCGAGCAGATTGTAGCGGAGGTTCGACAACGGACTGGGCAAGAGCCCATTGTGATAGGCATGAGCAAATGGTCGGTGGCTGCGCCCTTGTCTTTTTACAATCGCGGCGATGAGCCTATGGAGATACGCTCGCGCAATATGTTTGGCGATAGCGGTGCCATGTACGATTTCTGGTATCCATCGGAATCACCCACGACCCGGCCCATCATCATGGTGGGCATATGGCGCCACGATCTCGAGCATACCACGAAAATACATGACATTGACCGGATGCTCCTGCAACCCGGTCCGGTACAGGAGCGAGTAGTCATGCGCGAAGGCAAGCCGCTGCGGCAGGTGCATTACCGCATTGCGCAGGGGTATTTGGGTAAAAATCCCTAATCTTCAGCAGAAAGTGAATTTATTGATTCACCTTGAGACCATGATTTTCTTTCTGCAAGCCAATTGCAACAGCAGTTATGACCAGAAGCAAAGTGGGAATTTTTCCATAAAGAACAAAGGCATCCGTCAACCCTGATATAAAAATAAAGCATACCAAAGCCGCTCCCAGAATGGGGGCCTGATAAACCTTCAGGGTCTGATACCAGCTCCACAGGAGAAATGCAAATGCAAGAATGCCAAGCGCGCCAACATGCATCCCAATTTCAATCCAGTCGTTGTGGTAATTAGAGGTTTCAAGGAATTTTGGCAAATCCTTGTACCGACCATCTTTGTATGTGACCACCGTTTTTTCGAAATAGCTTTCTGGTACGCCTGTGCCATGGCCAAACAAGGGCTTTTGAGCGATACCATGCAGTCCCACATCCCAAACGGCGAGGCGATATCCCAGGCTGGTATCATATTTTCCTTGCTTGGACAGCTCGATATCGGCCTGAGCCTGAATCAGCCTTTCATGCAGGTTGCCATTATTGTATGCGAAAAACACGACCATAATAGTCGAACGATGCGACAATACTCAGAAGTATTTTTTTTTCTGTTTTATAGCGAAGATAAATTAAAAATACAGATGCAAGCAATGTGGCCAGAAGAGGTCCGCGTCCATTCTGGTTTAACTGAATAAAAAATAGAAATGTCGCAAGAAGCCATAACGCTGATTTTATTTTTTTACCGGTGCTTCACGCTGGCAATATAAAGTGATAGTATAATTCCTATCCCAAGCATCGATGAGAAGGTTAGATAGCTTATATCAAGGGGCGGAATGCCTTGCACCCCGACAATAGCCCACTGGTAAATCCCGATAAGTAAAACACCAAAATAACCTGCAAGCAGACCACTAATCGCCCAAGGCAAACGATCTTTATTCAAAAGCGATAAAAATGGCACAAAGACCAGAAATCCGAAATATCTTCTCCATTTCAAACGTCCAGATTCGGGAAAGTCGCCCCAAAGAATTCCCAGCGCCAACACAGCGCAAAAGATGAGTATTGCCAATACGAAAGGTTCTTTGATTACCTGTCCGAACCTGCGAAGGCCGTTATCCAGAATCCAGAGCAAGGTTACGAGAATACCTACATTCAAGCTCAGCCATTTGCTCCATAGGGCTATGCCGAAAAAGAACAGCACAAACTTTACCAGCGTGTTGTGCCACACCTGAGCGTCTTTCATCAGGCTGGAAGCATGATTGATTGCTCATACATCGGACACTCGACCTATAATCTCCAAGCTATTTCGTACCCTATGATCTTCCCGAACACGTCAAATAAGTTGATATTTCATGGTCAGCCGACTCAGAATTCCACCCCAGTCAAGGGCCCTGTTGCAGGTACATTTAGATATGAAGCGCTATTTTTGAACGCTCGGCTGACCTTGAACAGGCTTGAGCCACCGTGAAAATCAGTTTTATTATAAGCTCAAATTATGCATATATTGCGATGGGATGAAATTGCGGCGTACTCCTCTTAGGAATACCTTGCGTCGCTGCAATAATCCTATGTGCTTCGTGATAATCATCTCGAATGAAATATAGTCCTTATATTCTCAAATTTGCCAGCAATGGACCCATTTGATCCGTTTTTTAACTGTCAGGTCGAAAATAATTCTGTCTGGCGCAAACGTTGTGCGATGGCTCATATGAAAGCGCTTTTTTTTCTACGCCATTACAATGACATAGATCACATCACTCCGGTCATCTCGAAATGGATCGAGGCGGGCCATATCTGCGATATCGTCCTGGTCGGCAGTCCAAAATTTCTCAGTGACTACCGTATTGAATTTCTGAGCAAGCTCGATGGTGTGCGAATTGCCCATATTCGTAATCTGTTGCCACCTCTCGAATTCTTGAGATGGCAGATGCAGATGCTCCTCCTGGTCAGCAGTTTGAGGCGCCTGTTTATAGGCCCTCTTATCGGCGCATTGGCCCGGATGTACGGTGCCAAACGGCGCGAGCTGATCTGGCGGAGCACCACTAACCGCTTATTGCAGCGGAGTTTCAATGGTATTGATGAGGGTGTGATCGTATTTGACTGGATCACCAGAGATTCGCCTATTTCCGTGGAGTGGGTCGAGACGGTTGTGTCTACGGCACGAACCATGGGTTTTGGTACAGCATCGCTGCCGCATGGAGATAGTCCTCATGCCAGTCAACTGATACGACACCATGAGTGGAGCCTCGAGCCGGATAGCCTGTTTTCTGCGGCAAGGATATTTGATAAGCTTGTGGTACCCAATGAATTGTGCGCAAAGCGCTTCCGTCCGTTCCTGGATGACCAGGCGATTGCTGTGCTGGGTTCCCCACGCTACTGTGACGAATGGTTGGAGAAATTGACAAAAATCTCTCCATCTTTGCTGACGGCCCGCTCCGGTAACCGGCTTAAAGTCGTGATGTTCTTGAGGAAGAGCAATTTTACGACGTTCTGGGAAGAAGTCAGCGAGGTGATCGGGATGATCGCCGCTTTTCCCGAAGTAGAATTGGTGATCAAGCCACATACGCGCGGCGGCCGGCGACAACCCCTGACAAAAGATTCGTCCCTGCATCGCCTGCCGAATGTAAGCGTGGCAAGCGATGACACCCATTCCATTCATTTGATGAATTGGGCGGATGTTATTATCGACCTTGCCACTTCGGTAGTTTTTGAAGCAGTCAAGGCGAAAAAACCGGTGCTAGCCGCCGATTACCTGCATGCCGGACGTTCTGCGCTAGCCTGTTTTATGCCCGAGACGGAACTGAAATGCCGGGATGATGTGTATAAAAGAATTGACGAGTTTCTTACCGGCGGTTGCGATTCCTTCTATGTGGAGGAACATCGGCTGCGATTCATCAATGAGATGCTTCACGCCGGAGGGCCGGATGTATTATCCCGTTATGTGGCTTTGCTTGAAGCGCAGGTGAAGGGAAGACCCGGAGCAAATGCTCAATCGAGTCTTTAGCATTAAATAAATCATCAAGCCATGCGGATCAATAAATTGGCAGAGCCATTCAATTATTTCGCCTCGACAGCAATAACCAGATCCTGCTCGGGATTAACTGTGGAGAAAAGGCCTTCTTTCGAGATATATTTTGGCGGCCCTGACCAGCCTCCAGGTTACCTGCGCGATATATTGGAAGAGCATATTGCCGCGGTTCCGTCCGGCGGATCCATCGACTGGGTTACCTATTATTTTCGTGACCTGCGGCTTGCGGAAGCGATCATTCAAGCTTATAAACGCGGAGTCAAGGTTACCGTGACGCTAGCAGGCAAACCGCGGGTTCCCGATGCCAATGACGCCGTAATAGCAAGGCTTTCCGCACCTGATGGACTGGCCGAAGGACTTCGCGTTGTTACCCTCCCTGGTGTACCCGCACCGCCAGGGAAATCGTGGAAACCGCAATTACACGAAAAACTCTACTGCTTTTCGCACCCGAAGCCCATAGCGTTTATCGGCTCTTTCAATCCATCAGGAAACATGCCAGAGGAAAAGCCGGAGATCATCCGGAAAATAGGTGACCAGGACCGGGGACACAATGTGCTTGTCGGACTCGTCGACCCACATCTTGTTGAGGGATTGGTAAAACATGCTCGACAGCTGAATCGGGTACCGCCAGGGTTACTTTACCGGTTCTCTGCCAATGCAAATCTGGCGATCAGCAGCGTTGACACAACTATTTACTTCTGGCCCCGGATGCGCACGCATCCGGTGGTGGAGTTCTTGAGCCAGGTTGGCTGCAATGCGCGTGTCCGCATAGTCGCATCGCACATCAGAACAGAGAGCGCCGCCGATGTTATGATTGAGCTCGCCAATCGAGGTGCGGCACTGGAGATATTTGCAGATTCAACCTTCAGGCGCGTCACTGCAAAGGTAGAACAACGGCTTTCGGCCGCCAGGATCCAGTTCAAGCGAATCAAAAATCCCGAGCATCTTCCGATGCACCTCAAGTTCGTGCTGGTAGAAGAGCATGAGAAGGTATGGTCCTTTTTTGGTAGTTTCAATTGGACAAAACCATCATTCTGGCTCAACCATGAAATTGCCGCTATTTCAAGCGACCCTATACTTTTCAAGGCTTTTGCCGATCGATGTAATATGTTGGAATGAAAAAGGTGGACATGAACGGAAATTCTGGCCGCCTGTCGGACTTGAAGAATCGCAGCGAAAAAGTAACGGGGGGACAGATTCCGCGGATTTTGAAGACCAATAGCTATTCTATTGGCCGAAAAAGCCGCGAAGTATGAACCGGCCAGACGCTTTTGCAGCCGATTTCCTTTAAGTCCGACAGGCTGCTAGCGCCGACAACTTGAAAATCCGAAATTGTAATACCCAAAACTCGACTTTAACCAGAAATCACCTTTTGCAGTGTAGCTCACCTCGGTAAGGATCACGTCTTGAGGTATTCATAATGCAGTCCATCCTCCATCCATGACCAGGTTTGCTCCGGTCATATAGCTCGAAGCATCCGAGGCTAGAAAAATAGCGGCTCCGCGGTATTCGTTTTTTTCTGACATGCGGCCAAGGATAGTCCGGGATGAATAGTTTTTAATAAACTCATCATCATGTTGATTCCAAACCCCACTGGGCGTGAGAAGGTTTACCCGTATGGCGGTATTCATATAATAAGCCGCTAAAAACTTCGTCAATCCCAACAGGCCCGCTTTGCAAACGGAATAAACGGCGGGCTTGTATGTCTGGTTCTCTTGACCTGCTTTTTTATAAATACGTTGATCTGGCCCCACAAGTCCGTAGTTGGATCCCAGAAAAATAATAGATCCCCTTCCTGATTTTTCCATTACTTCGCATGCGGCCTGGGTGAATAAAAAAGCACCCGTCAAATTGACATCCAGAGAGGATTGCCAAAGTTCTTTTGGAAACTTAGTGAATTTGGAAAAAGAGGTGGTGTCGGAACCCCGTTCAAATTTCGGATCAATGGCGGCGCTGTGGATAACAGCATCAAGTCGATTGAACTGAATTTCGCATAACTGGACAATGGATCGGCAAGAATTGGTGTCGGTCACATCCAGGGCCTGGATCCATGTTTTCGTATTTGGATAAACAGAAGCAATTTCGCTTTTTAGAGATTCGAGATTATCTCTCTTTAAATCTCCCAGTACTAAATGGGCGCCAGCCGAAGCGGCAGCCAGAGCGAATTCTTTTCCGAGCAGACCAGTGGCTCCACTGATGAGCACCACGCGGTCGGTAAGATCAAAGGGCGTATCTTTGTACGGTTGATTCATAGAGCAACCTTCTGATGGGTTTGAAGGGATTTTTTGACTGCTAGAGCGGTGTTCAGGACATCGATGCCGTCCTGCAAGGTGACTCGGGGAGTCGATCCTCGGGAAAACGTCTCAATAAATTCCCCCATCATGGATAGAAATAACGCATTCCGGTCCCAGCCTGAAGGTAATTCTATTTCATCCAGGATTTGCCCATTATGTTTCAGGGTAGTGCGGCGAGCGGGATAGTCCCAGTCTACGATGGCCTTTTCAGCCACGATATTCATACGGCGGACAGGCGGCTTTCGCCAATAATCCATCCGGAGCTGAACACAGATGTTTCGCTCGGTTTCGAACGTGATGAGCGCGGTATCTTCCGCTGTGATTTCGAGAGACGTTCGATGCCCTCCGATAGCAAAGACCTCCTTGGGTTTTCCGAAAAGCCAATGCAAATAGTCCAGCTCATGGATAAGTGTCAGAACAACACCTCCCCCCTGATCCGCACGCGCTGCATAACTCTGCCGATAATCTTCCCAAGGGTGCCAGTCGGGCAGGTATTCTCCAAGATCCACTTGCACCGAATAGATCTTTCCGAGTTTATCCTGTTTGATCCATTCTTCGATTTTCTGCAGCCCCGGGTGCATCCGGAGCTGACACCCCACCAAAACTTTAGGCCCATTCAGAGTGAGGTAGTGAGCCAGTTCGGGCAGCCGCCGTTTTTCATGGGCAATGGGTTTTTCAACATAAACGTGGGACCCTGCCTTGAGGGCTTTGATGAGCGTTTCCAGATGAAGGGAGGTAGGGTTGGCCACCACCACGAGGTCGAATTTGTGGCTGAGTGCGAGGTCGATATCTTGAAAGACAGCAATACCTTCGGGGATGATCTCCATGGGAGGCGGAAGATTCCGGCTTCGCACCACGCCGAGTTCGCGAATTCCGAGCGTATGTAAATTGTTGAGGTGCCTGACTCCAATGGATCCAAGGCCAACCACCAGAGCTTTCAAATGGTGCTTCCTCGTCTTTCCATCAGGAACTCGGCCAGTTGAAACGAGAATTCATCGTCGATATCGATGGAGTCGTTGCTGTCGATTTTAAGCGGTAAGACATGTGTGCCTGTGAGGGAATTTTTTTCCAGAATGGTCCGGGTACGAATCAAATCCAGATAACCGATTTGCCAATACACCTTGGGCAAACTTTGCCTCGGCTCGTTAAAGGGCTCGGGAATGCCGGGAATGCTCAATAGCGCTTGCATAAAACCATCCGCTCCGATGGTCCACATTTTGTAGGGATTTTGCCCCGGCTCGATGATTCCTCGAACCGAATCGGCTTCCGGATTTTTTTTCAGGAGCTCAGCAGCCTCTTCTATTTTCGAAACGCTACGCGAGGGAGAAGTTGGACGGAATTGAAAGATGGCATCGGGAAGTGGAACTCGATTTTGCTCCAACCATCCCAAAAAATGATGAAATACGGGCAAGTCCCGCGTATCGTCCTGCGCGAGTTCACTGGGCCTTAAGAAAGGTACCTCGGCGCCGGCATTTCTCGCGACGTTGGCAATTTCCTCCGAGTCCGTGCTGACAAAAGTTCGCTGGATGGAAGGGCATTTGAGGGAAATCTCAATCGAATGGGCGATAAGAGGTTTTCCCCGCAAAAGCCGGATATTTTTATGGGGTACGGCCTTTGATCCTCCCCGCGCGGGAATGAGCGAATAAATCAACATCGACTACAGTCTGCACTGCTTTAATTCGGTAGGCTCGATAGCCCGTTTCGGGCGAAATGATGCGCTTGGGGTAAGTGGTTGTCAAGCGATGTTCCGAAGGGAGGAGCCATGGGGCAACTAAACATGTGTGCGCCACAACGACACAGACCTGCGCGCAATCAGCCGTTCAGGCTACGGTGGAGTTGAATTAGGCAATAAGCCAGTTTTCATTCAAGCAAAACTCGAGCTTCAACTTATTAAAGGGCCCGAACGGTTCTTCCTGTAATTCAAAATAATGAATATCCCCAATCGGGTCGTGTAGGTAGATCCAGTTTCGACGCAGATAGGATTTCAAAAAACGAGCATTGGCGGTTCTACCATCCACCAGAATAAGCGTGCCCGGTTCAAGAAAAAACTCAACTCTCAAAATATCCGCCGACATCGGCATTCTTGCTTTGCTGTTGAACGAGAAGCCGTTTATCTCTTGTGTAGTAGCAAATTGCGAGGGACCGTCGAGATAGATAAAGTCGGGGGATATATTGGGTAGTTTTGAATAAACGCTTGCGATTCTATTGTCGTGAATCAAAACATCAACAGAGCTATGAGAAATGGTGGCGAATGCTTGAAGCTTTGATCCAAGTCTTGATCTGGTGATTTCTAAAAAACGCTGGTCCTCCTCAACCGTATACACGTGAAATGGATTGTCACTACGAATGGATTTTCTTGCCCACTCACCGAAGTGTCCGTTAAGCGTGCGCATCGCGTCGGTGAGGATTACTGTGCTGTAGCCACTGCCAAACTCGAGAGCGTTGATGACTTTACGATTTAATGCGATCCAATGAAGACGACACAAATCATCGTATTCGGGTTCAAACGGTTTTTCCTCAAACGCCGAGACGGATTTTCCGAGCGCAGAGTTTTTGCTTGCCCCTCGATCTGCTTCCAACGTCCTACACAACGCTCGCAGAGAGAATAAATCAACATATTCTTCAACTTTTACTGGATCATGAAAACACGTGAGTGAAAATCTTTTTAACGAATCATTAACAGCCTGAAACGAAGGAGATAGAAAGACATCGGAAGTGTTAGCGGGGGGGGCTATAGACATCAGATATTCTCTCATCGGTTCAGTGGAAATGCTCATTTATTTCATAATGCCACTGGCTTGCTGGCAAGCCCAGGTTCTTGTAGTCAAGACCAGAATTAGTATTTTCTCTACTAGATCCACATTTCAGCCGGAACCACCGTCCAAATTCAGCCAGTACTGGATATCTCGAATCATAAATCCGACCGAATCGATGTTGCGACAGTACACAATATCTTTCTATCCTTGTAGCCAGCGCGGCCTTGGCGTACCGTGCGCTTCGTTTACGTACGAATGATGTACCTTGCACCTCGCGTCAATGCGATAATAGAAAACTTGGACTTGCTAACTTGAATTTTAGAAAATATGTCAAATCCCGCTTCGACCCTCATTATTCCCGTTGAAAATCAGGTGCGTGAATTGGACGCGAAACTCCTGCTGTCCTGCGTAGCGGCGGAGCGCGGTTTTCCGGTTATTCTCGGTTCGCGCGCGTTTGTCCATTTCGAGGTAGCGTCGCTTCCACGGGGGGTGTATCTGGCAAAAAGCATGCGCAGCCTGAGCAATTCGATGTTCAGAATCCTGCGTTTGCTCTGGACATGAGATCGTCGCATGGGAAGAAGAGGCGCTGGTTCACCCGCCCCCCGACACCTATTTCACCGTTCGACTGTCGCCGACGACAATCAGGAATGTGTCCCACATATTTGCCTGGGGTCAGGAAAATGTCGACTTGCTTCAGCAGTATCCGCAACTGCCTGCAAATATGCCTATCCATATTACCGGAAATCCTCGCGGGGATATATTGCGGCCCGAAATGCGACCCTATTTTGATACAGAAGTAGAGAAATTGCGTAAACTTTACGGTAATTTCATTCTCATCAACACGAACTTTACCGAGGTAAACCCCTTCATTCCGAATGTTGGTTTGTTTGTGCCATCGAAAGATGGGCAGAAGAAGTCCCGGCGCGGCCAAGCCGGGATTGGGATGAGCCGCGAATTTGCCGATGGATTATGGGATCATAAGCAGGCAATACTGGAGGATTTCAAGCAACTCATTCCCGCTCTCGAACGGGCTTTTCCTGATCTGACGATTGTCGTCCGGCCACATCCGAGCGAAAATTTCAAGGTATACAATGAGATCGCCGCCAAGTGCCGGCGAGTGAAAGTCATCAATGAGGGCAATGTCATCCCCTGGCTTCTGGCTGCGAAGACAATGGTGCACAATGGTTGCACGACGGGACTGGAGGCTTATGCGCTTGGGGTGCCTGCTATATCTTACCTTGCGACATTCAACGAGTATTATGACTATGAGTTTCAGGGCCTGCCCACCAAGCTAAGCTATCAGTCCTTCAATTTTGAAGAATTGCAGCATACCTTGACCGGAATTCTTGAAGGCAAACTGGGCGTCGCGGGAGGTGAGGAACGCAAGGCACTCATCGATTATTACCTGGCGGCTCAAAATGGGCGTTTGGCTTGCGAGCGCATCGTCGATATCCTTGAGGAAAATGGCTATGGTAGAAAGCAGCCGCCCTCACCCCCGGTCGGAACGTTTGTTCAGGGCTGGGCGCTCGCCAAGTTAAAGGCTTCGGTCACAAACTTGAACATGCGCCGTCCTGGCCCCAACCGGCTTTCGTACCATGACCATCGCTTCCCCGAGATCCCGGTTGCGGAGATCGAGCAGAAGATCGCGCGTTTTGGTCACTTATTGAATCGTTTCGGCAATATCAGAGTCAAACAACATTCAAGACACCTGTTCAGAATCCAGGGTTAGCAAATCTTCGAATTAAACCTCACAATCTCTTTCCAAAAAAGCTTTCCGGATCCGTCTGATATAGTGGCGGCACTCGCCAAAGATGGGCTCGGGTTTTATATTCATTTCATTTGTAATCAAAGGATAATCTTAAATCATTTATGAAGACACCAAAAATCATTGCTGAAATAGGCTGTAATCATAAGGGGGACATGGAGATCGCCCGCGAAATGATAGGGATCGCGGCAACATTTGCGAAATGCGATTTCGTAAAATTTCAAAAGCGTTCGAACAGGGAATTACTTACCCCTGAAGAATATGGTGCACGCCATCCGAACCCCCAAAACAGTTATGGGGAAAGCTATGGCGCGCACCGTGAATTTCTCGAATTCGACATGGATCAGCATCGGCAATTACAGCAATGGTGCCAGGAGGTCGGGATCGGCTACTCGACGTCGGTCTGGGATCTTACCTCAGCAAAAGAAATTGCCAGCCTTAACCCGGAATTCATCAAGATACCCTCGGCATGTAATCTCAATTTTCCCATGCTGCGGTATCTTGCTGACCATTATGGCGGTGACATTCACATATCCGTCGGCATGACGACCCCTGCTGAACAAGAGCAGATCGTGCAATTGATGGAGAAGTGCGGCGCCGCCGACCGAGTTGTTCTGTACGCATGCACGTCCGGATATCCCGTTCCTTTTGATCAGGTCTGCCTGCTGGAAATACAGATCCTCAATGATAAGTTTGGCTCCCGCGTCAAGGAAATCGGATTCTCCGGTCACCATCTTGGCATTGCCGTTGATATTGCAACCGTGGTTTTAGGCGCATCCTGGATTGAACGGCATTTCACATTGGACCGGACCTGGAAGGGAACCGACCATGCCGCGTCGCTGGAACCGGACGGGCTGCGCAGGCTGGTTCGGGATGTTCGCAACGTCTGCAAGACATTACGGGTCAAGGAAAATGAAATGACAGAGATCGAGCTTTCGCAGCGCGACAAGCTCAAACGCGTGCAGGGAGTTCACTTCAACTGATGCGTTGGGTAGCTCTCATACCTCTGCATGGAAATTTCGAATCGATTCCGATTCTCCGAAATGCTACGCGCCATATTGCGGGACGGCCGTTATTCGCCTGGGTCCTGGAGCAGGCCATCGCATCCGGGTGTTTCGACACCATTTATGTCATTACTGACTCATCGGTGGAGATTCGCAAGAAAATATCCGATGAATTTCCGGCGTCTGATAAGACGATAAAGGTTCTGGATTACTCCGCCGTGAAGGATGACGGCAGCATGGACAGCGCGCTGCTTGAGTTTCAACAGAAGATTCTTTTTGATGTCGTATGTCTGGTTCGGGCCGCTTCGCCCCTCACGCGGGCGGAAGACTTTCGTGCCGCCAAGCATAAGTTTCTTTCTGAAAACCTGGATTCCCTTCTAACTGCCGTGCAGTCCAAACGCTTCTTTTGGACCCCGGCAGGTGCGCCGGTTGACCATGACCCCCGGAAACGCCCTGTGCCCAAAGATATTGAAGGGTATCTGGTGGAAAATGGTGCTTTCTATCTAACCGGAGCGAAATCGCTCAGAGATCACGGCTGCCGTTTAGGTGGCCACATCGGCATCCATGAAATGGCTGCCGAGACCGCAATCGAAGTGATCGATGAAGCGGGCTGGACGGCTGTAGAGCAGCTTTTGTTGAAACAAAAACTGATATCGGCGAAAGCTCGCGCCTCACAGGTTAAAGTGTTGGTGCTCGATGTAGACGGTACACTGACCGACGCCGGAATGTATTATGGACCCGCCGGTGAAGCACTGAAGAAATTCAATACGCGCGATGCCCATGGCTTGCAATTGTTGCGGGAAAATGGCATCAGCGTGTGCGTTATCAGCACCGAGGACAGCCCTGCCGTCGCAGCCAGAATGAAGAAACTGCGCATTGATGAATATTATCCAGGTGTACAGAATAAACTCCCGCTTCTGCTGGAGTTGGCACAACGCTGGGGAATTTCCCTGCAAAATATTGGCTACGTCGGCGACGACCTCAGCGATCTGAAGTGTTTGAGTCGGGTGGGTAGTGCGTTTTGCCCAGCGGATGCCGTTCCGGAAATTCTGCGGCAAGTTCACTACGTTTGTAAGCACTCCGGCGGCCATGGTGCGGTCCGCGAAGTTTGCGATCTGATTCTCCAATCAAGCGAAACGATACCATACACGTCTGCTGAAGCAGAGGCATACTCATGATCTCTGGTTCGCTTATACAATGCCCAATCCCGACGTCGACGTGTGAGCGCTGCTAGCGCATTACGCCTCGCCGCAACAATCTCCACGAAACCTTCAGGCCCCAAAGCAGCGGATGGCGCCGCAACAAGGGGGTTACCTCGACACGGACCCCGGTATGACGCTCGATTTTCCAGGCGGCATAATTGATGCTGTCATGGAAAGTAAACGCCGCCTTTGAAAGCCGCAGCACAGACAGGATTTTTCCCTGCCAGCGGCGTAATCGCCAACGCCATAACGAGTGGCGCCGTTCTGCCACACCCGTTAAACATCGATAATTCCCATCCGGCAATACCTCAGCGTTTCCTGCTAATGCCGGTACGGCGCATCGGGTCAAGCGTGCGTAGTCATCCAGATTGAGCTCGACGAGCTGGCGGGCGCGCGTCGACCGCTCAGGCCGCAATTCCGCCGCATAGGTCTGGGTCAATCCGTTGGTCCAGATTGTCTCGGCACTCACTGCGGATGGCCCCGGCAATAAGGGAAGGCTGGATTCGAGAAATGTTACGCACCGCATGGGCCAGCGCCTGGTTGACCCGCGTGCGAACCAGTTTCGTCACGCGCATACAGCAACCGGGAGGGCTGAGCGAAAGCGCGCCCATAGATAGGGGTGAAACCAGTGTTGGGTGCCCTGCTCGAAATCCGCCATCGAAACCACCGCATACTTGGCGCGGAACTTCTTTTCCTGCGCGGATACCTCGAGAAAAAATACGTTTGGCGGCAGCCATGCGTTGAGAACAGCTAGATAATGCTCTGGATAAGCTTCGCTGTAGCTGTTCACTACAGCGTAGAAATCCACCACCCCGTCACCGATCTCGTGAGAGCGCAGGCAAGATCCATAAAGAAGCACCGCTTCGCAGCGATGACCCGAACCGGGATTTCAACGCGTCAACGAGAATAAGAAAATCCGCTGATACAACTTTTGAACTCAGCGAGGCCATCTCCGAGATCAAATCGTCCGGGAGCTGCCGATCGGGTACTGAGGTGTTGCTTGTCATATCATGAGTCTGCGTTTGCGCTATCCGCCACCAAAAAGCTGATCGGACCCGCCGCGCGTAATACGCAACGGTCCATCTTGACTCGTCGCACGGTAGGATTCGCCATCGACGATATAAACGTCATCCATCCGCAGCTCCAACACCTTGGTATTGGAGCTGTGATAGCCGTTTTTTTCCTTGAGGAGGTCTCCGCGACCCGAAAGTAATTGAAACAATGAGCGTAAGGGGCGCTTTGGCTGCTGCCGGACAAACGTGACATGCAACGGTTCCTGCTCCTGTCCCCAGTACGGACGCATGCCGAACAGCAATCGATCGAGGGTACTTGCGAAGAGAAACGCGAAGGTTCCGCGGTACAACTCAATATCCTTGTCAATAATCGACATCTGAACCGGCGCCCATGCTCCGCTGCCGCCGCCCTAAAATCAAGCCGCTAACGTATCCAACGGTGATGATAGCTGAATAAATTTCGCCAGTAATACCTAATTGTTTTATCTTGCTCTGGGAGAATATTACTGCCCGGGCAATAAGTCCCGACGCCGAAGAACATTCCATAAACCTTCGCCGCGCCGCTTTGTTCAATGCACAGTACATGGCGCTCCAACAGCAATGGAGGTGTCTGCTTCAGCAGATAGTTCCTCAACTGCTGAAGAATGGACTCCGGGCTGCCGCAAATGCCAAGATCCAGAGCGGTCATGTTGGTTGTTCCCCCCGGCACAACCGTTAACGCGGGCCACTTCGCAAGAGGTTGCGTGGCAAATAAGTGGCATAACACGCCCTGCACCGTACCGTCTCCGCCAACAATTACCAGCAAATCGATACCGGCATCCATAAAGGCATCCACTGATGCATTAATCTCCGGTGCGTTGGTCACTTCCCTGCAGACCGCGCCTGGAATCGCCGCAAGCGCTTGCCTTATTGCATCTTTGCGCTTGCGAATACGTCCGCTAAGAGGATTGAAAAGCAACCCGACCGCGGGTGCTCCAGACTTCAATCTATCCATGCGTGACTTTTCTATCATTTACCTTAACCGTTAAAGGGGCAAAAATACGAACAGCGAGTTTTCCGTCATCCCGCCCTGGCACGATTTCCTCAAACCATGATCGTAACGGACCCTGAAACCGCCGTGCTTGCCAGCCCATCACTAACCGGACAGCAAGAAATGCCGTCGAGACCAGATGCCAGGCAACCACCGACCAGAGACCAATATCAGGCCTGTCCATGAACCAGCCGAACGTCAGCAGGATGAGGTTGGGATTACGCCGGGCAGTGATGAGCCGACTAAAAGAATCCAGTGGTCGCCAGATGAAGATATCAAACGATCGCGACCCAGAATTGGAATGCTCCTTCACACAAGCGGCCGCCAATATAACCGATAAGTATCAACCAGAACAATACCGCCAGATGTGAATGGCGGCGTTAATCGCTGTGGTCAACCCCACACCCCAGGCAATATACCAGAGCGGCGGATGAATGATATCCAGGCCGTGATCGAGCACATCCCCCAAGCGGCTTGAGGTGACAGTGACTCGCGCCAATTTTCCGTCGACGGTGTCCAGAAAGGTCATCAGCCATCCCATCACCAGACCCAGTCCATAGTAGCTATGCCAGAACGCAACCCCGGCCAGTACGGCAAACACAAGACTGAGCAGTGTAATGTGATTGGGCCGTATGCCGAAGCGTACGCAAAAGCGTACCGTCCAGAATGCGGGAACCGGCCAGAGCCATTTTGTCACGAGATCGGTCACCCCCTTGTAAGATCTCTGTAAACAGTTCGGATTCGAGCATTTGCCGGTTATCATTGTTGATCGGCAAAACGTAAGGAGGATCTCTTTTCTTGAGGTTTTGCCGGAGGCTTGATAAATCGAGATCCTTCAGCGCATAAAGAGGAAAATCGGAAAAAGTTCGCTCATCTCCACCCTCCACGAAATTCGCCAGTACCTGATGCACATCACCATCTATAACCCGGATCGCGACGGATTGACCCTGGTTGCTGCCGAGCACAAGGTTTGTTTTTGCGTTAATCAACGCCGCCAATACCCTGGCATCGAATAGATGATCCGCGCGAAGCAACAATGCCGATGCATGCACCGGAATCTGCTCGGGGTCATCGACCAACCGGGTCTGCGAAGAGGGCTTTAACATGCGCTGCAAGCGCTCGCGGCCGCTCAAGCCCCAGATATTCGTCTCACTATCGCCGACGATATAGATGTAAACTGGCTTTGACATATTTCGGGTATTTGTCTGATTGTGGTCTTGTTTTATAAATTTTGAACAGCCTCTGCGGAGCGCTTAGTCGCAACCGAGCAGGCCAAAACTGGAAAGACCGTAAAGCGTACATGAAGGCGGCGGATCGGCCTGAGAAGCCCAGACGTGAAACGCAATGAACGCCCGATAGCGAAACCCGAAGGAAGACTAGCGCAATGGGATACGCTCGATCAGGCTCCAGGCGAGGCAGGCTGACACTATTTACGTCTCTTGCCTGAAGATGACATTATTCTCACGATGCCGCTGAGACATCCTCGCGCCCAGGAGGGACTTGCTTAAAATCTTTCATATTTGTTTGGCTGGGGAAATTGCGCAGATTGCGGCATCGGTAACACGGCGATGATCAGAAATGGATGCGGTCTTTTAACCTAATGACGGAAAATAAGCAAGAAACCCCTAAACCTAAATCCGGCAGTTGACCGCTTATTTGTCGGTTAGGTGCTATAACGGAAAAGTATTTTTCATACGCGTGGGCATCACCTTTTTGAGCTCGCTACGGGGCGATTGAACAGTTTTTTGCGGCACAGCGCTGCGTTGCAACTTTTTGAATGTGATGACCATTCCGCGTCGTCCGCCTTGCTCTGCACCCCAAAAACCGCTCACTTCACCCCGTCCAACTGCCAGATTTTGGTTAAAAAATTCGCCGCAACCAGAAACTCGCAAGAGCGATCAGCACCAACCCGGGCAATAGCGCGGTTAGCGCCGGGTTCAGGTGCAGCAGCAAACCCGCATTGGCAATAATCTGATCGAACAGGTAGACGCTGATACCGAGCATGGACGCAACGACAAGCCTGTTGGCAAGGCCCGCCCGTACCGATCCGAAAACAAACGGTATCGAAAGCAATAACATTGCAATTGTCGTCAATGCGCCGCCGACCTTCCGCCATAAGGCAAGTGCATAAGCATCAGCCTCCTGACCGGTGGCGCGTAAAAAACGGACATGCAGAAACAACTCGATCGGCGAGAGACTCTCCGGGGGCTTCGTCAGCGTCGAAATATCATCCGGATTCAGAAATGGTTTCCACTGCATCGAATTCTGTGCTTGCGGATTTTATCTGGTTTCCGGTAAAAGTTTTGGTGGTGACGTCGTTAAATTCCCACAGATCACCATCGATGAAAACTGCATATTTAGCGTAGGTATAGGTTAGCAGAAAGCCATTGTCGTCAAAATGCATTAGCTCGACATCTGCTGCTTTCCCCGCATGCAGCATTTCACCGATACGCAATATATTTCGTTTGTCCCGGGTCCAGATACCCAGTTGCTTGCCAAGCGCGGCGCTCTTCTCAAGCGCAACGGCCCGCGACGAAATAGCCTTCTGCTGCAATTGGGGAGCGACAAATTGATCCAGTACCATAGTAACCAATAAAAGAGACCAACCCAACCGCAACTGGAGCAAGGCTGATACCGGTTGGGGATAGACCTGCCACGCGCAACGCTGTCAACTCTGACCCGACCGCCAGCCGACCCAATGCGACAACATTACCCAGCAACACGATGAAAGGCGCAAGCTGGATAAATCTGCGCGGCAACAGTAAGGCCGTATTCAGGAAGGCGTCCTTGACCTGATAGGTGCCCTTGCCGACATCATCCAAGCTGATCCAGCAAGTCAAGAAAACCAAATAGCGGCAGGAGTATCACCGTAGCGATTCCCAGACCCATGACGATCTGGAACGCCAGATAGCGATTGATTATCGTCATCTGCGCAGAAATAACTTCTGCCGGAACCCGGTGGATAGCAGGCTGAACGCAAACAGCAGGCCATCAATATATAAAGCCACCAGACACCGGGTACTCTGCTGATAGTACCCTGCTCGACCCATGTCTGGGCTAATCCACTCAGGATATAGTAGATCGCGAAAACGGCGGCTGCGCCATAAAAAGACCTTTCACTTTTTCCCTGACGAGGGGAAGTACGGCTGAATGGCACCGCGATAAGGGCCAGGAGAATCGTAGCCATAGGACGCGAAATCCGCCATTGGAATTCGGCAATATCACGCGGCTGATCGGATTCCATCAACGTCGCCGTGGCGTCGCCTTTCGTCTGTAATTCAGTTATTTCCGCTATCGGTAAAATAGACCAATTTTTCGAAGTGGACGACAGTATCCTTCGTTCCTGAATGCATGAGCCGGTAAATGGAACCGTCCAGCAAATGTATCTGGGGCCGTTGGCCCGCTATGGGCTCCTGCTGATAGGCCTCCTTGGCCACTATAATCTCGCTGATTCCATCTTTATTCATGTAGTGGAATACATCTTTCATTTGCTTACCGGCGCTATCCTTGGACTGAATGTAAACCACTCTGCCATTCTTGCTTTGCCCTCGCTCCCGTAAAAACGCCCAGCCTGGAATCGATCCATGTTCAATTCCGCCTCTGCCTGGGCACTCATCATGTAACTTTCTTCATATGCCCATGGACGCACGAATACGGAAAAAAGTCCGCTGGCAATTCCCACAGGAATGGCAACGATAAGAACAGCAAAGATTATGCGATTTTCGCTGACACCGGCGGAACGTAAGACGCTGATTTCCTGGTCTCTATATAAACGCCCAAGCCCCATGACTACCGCGACATACAAGGAAATCGGCATCAGCACTTCCAATGCGATCACCGTCTTAAGCAGCACGACCTTCAGCATGGCGCCAACGCCGAGCGACTCCGACATTGCCCCGGCCAGAAAATTGGCACTGCTGAAACTCGAAAACAATGTCGACAGGATCACGGCTATTACCGTAAACGGCATCAACAATTCCCGCGTGATGTATCGATCGATTATCTTCACGGATTTCTTTGCCGCTATGTAATGAGACAGCCTTTAAGGCTAGGGGATAAGGTCATGCGAATCTGCCTGCTCTTGAGCAAGCGGTGCCGCTCCCGCCAGAACGGATTCCACAAGCAGCATATCTTCAACCTTATCGACATCAACGCCAGCCTGCGGGTACGGCAAAAACACCGGCCGCACTTTGATGCCGGTTTTTGCTAAAACCGCTTTCAATCCCTTATCAACTGTCAATATCCCCAGCAAATAGGAAAGGACCGTCATGAACCCAAAAGTGCGGGAGATGAGTAGCCACGGGCGTTTGCGCAACTCTTCCGCACGCTGCCAGAACGAAACCAGGCCCCTTCCCCGATGATTGAGAAACGCATAAAGGTTGCAACCACAGACCCCGCCATCCTGCAGTCGTATTACGGTTCGTTTTACGCCGGGAAATGCGGCCGCGACATCTTCATGCTTGACCACGCCTACCGTTGCATCGCTGTGTGCCGTTAGCGATTTGCTTAAAAAATACTGCACGATAGAAGGCGTCAGTAATGCGTGATCCGCTGTCGTCAGCAAGACCGGCGCATCCTGATCAATCTGTTCGAGACCGCTGTTCGCGCTTCGACTGGGGGAATCAAGATTCGGCAGCCAGATAACGCGCCCGCATTTAATCCGGTCCTCCAGCTCAGGGCAGTCGGGGAGAATAGATGCCGGCGGACCCAGTATGACGATTGTTTTCACCATATCGCTGGCTTCCAGCGCATCCAATACGCGGATGATCATTGGCGTGCCGCAAATGGGTGCGATTGCCTTGCAGGCCACGCCGGTTTTACCCGCGACGGGATCATTGGCAGCGCGATCCGCCGCCAGCACCAGCGCGATAAACTGATCCGTTTTCATCTTGAGTCCCTGATTTGCCGTTGGGGTGCGTTCATCACAACGTTTTTCCATAGATGCGATAACGCTTATACTCCCGGCAGCCCAAGCTATCCAGAACCGCGCGCATGGGTTTGTTATCCTCGAGTATCCATGACAATTCAACCGCCTGAACGCCCACTGCGCGCGCCAGCTTCTTGGGCGCGTCGATTACCATAAAAGCCAGCGCCATGCCGAGCGGCGTATTATGGAACTGCTTGCGCACCCCCATCAAAGGTATCCGGCCCGTGCGTACCGCCCCTCTGGATTTTATCCTGCTCAGCTTGACCCAGCCAAACGGGAACAGGCTTCCGTCAAGCTCGGCGAAAATTTCGTTAAGGTTCGGCAATGCCACCATGAATGCGGATGGAACGCCATCTACCTCGGCAATCTGAATGCAATCATCGGGTACGAGCAAGCGAAGGCTGGTACCGAGTTCGGCAAACTCAGCCTTGGTGAAAGGAACGAATCCCCAGTTTTCCGACCAGGCATCGTTGAATATATCACGCAGTATTTCCATTTCCTCGCTAAATTTGTCGCGGCGTAGTGGCCTCAAGCGTACCTGATCCGAAAACTTTGCGATCAAGGCGCTCATCAAGCGGGGCACTTTAAAGTCCACCTCCACCCAGTAGGCAAGCAGATCTTTTACTGGCTGGTAGCCCTGTTCTTCGAGTAACCGGCCATACCACCGACGCGAATGCGGCATCATGACCATCGGGGGTGTATCGAAACCATCCACCAGGACGCCGCACTCCTGATTAATGGATAAATTGAATGGCCCGGTTACGTGCCTGGTATGTCGCGCAGCCAACCATTCCTCAGCAGCACGCATCAATACTGCGGCCACTTCCACATCATCTATACACTCGAACAATCCGAAATGACCCGTTTCTGGGCCATAGCGCTGCCGATGAAGCTGATCAATTTGAGCACTGATCCTTCCCACGGGCTGGTTATTCCGGTATGCGATCCACGCCTGCCATTCACCATGCTTGAAGAATGGGTTGAATCTTGAAAAATGAAACCGTCGCTCCAGGCGTAATGGCGGCACCCACATGGGGTCATCGATGTAAATGCGCCAAGGAACATCAATAAATACGCCAATGTCATTTGACTCTTAACCGGACGGGCGATGACCGCCAGGCAGGCTGGCTGGGAGGAATCATCCATGAGATAGCGTCGACGGATGCGAGTAGTTCGCTAAAATAATGTCCAGCCCAAGAGAAAACAAATTTGATTCACTCTGCACGGAATGTGGCAATATCCCTTTTGTTGTAATCGTATTTGGATGAAATCCGCTGAACCTCAGCGCGCGGTGTCAAGTTGAGTGACAGGCCAAGGCAAAAGTTCGTTAACTCGACACGTTGATGTCGTATCATATTATAATTGCTGGTTTGAAACGTGGCACGGATTTCAATAATTTACTGCGTGGCGGAGTACGCATTAGACATAATGGACTCTGATTATGGATAAGGTCGTTAGGCGATATAAATAGCGAACGTTACCATTATGGGATTTACCATCATTTGTGGCAACAGCTTGATTAGCCGGCGAGCAGCGTCAAAGAAGCGCTGTTGATGCGTCATCGGTTTTTGCCGATGCATGGACAGAAAAGGAACGCTACCCACCTGAAGATTTCTGTAGCAATAATTTATGGAAGGTTAATTATTAATGGGCACTCCTGAATATAATCTGCTAATTGCCCTCGCCCTTATTCCGGTTGTCATCGGAATGCAGGTATGGGTGAAAAAGCGCCGCCTGGGCCGGCGTAATGAAGATGGGCAGCAGGAATTCGACAGCCTGGGAGGGACACTCCTTTCGGCACTTATCGAAGGAGGGGCTGTAATCTCAAGTTTAATACTTCTTATCTGGATCATGGGAGGCATATTGAGATACCTGTTCCCCATGATGTTTAATGCACAGTAAGGCCAGATTTACGCTCGGACTGAAGAATGCCGGGGCGAGCAGACAGGAAAAGCTGACCGCTGCCAAAGCAAGTCTTCCTACCGCCTCAGGTTTTCGGAAAAGCCTGGTGTTCCTGAATTTCTTTATGAGTCATTCTGGTTACGTATGCGTATAGTCGTTACGGGAATGGGGATTGTTTCTCCGATTGGCATAGGCACTGACCAGTTTTGGTCGGCAGCGGTCAATGGCGTGAGCGGGATTAAAAGAATCAGCGCCTTCGATGCGTCCAAGCAGCGTTCGCAAATAGCCGGGGAAGTGGCCGGTTTTGATCCCGCGACCTTTCTCTCGGCCAAATACATAGATCAAACGGACAGATTTGCGCAACTGGCGCTGCTTGCTGCCAATCTCGCTCTTGAAGATGCGGGTAAACTCGATACCTATGCACCACAACGAGTGGCGGTAAGCATAGGGTCGGGAATGGGCGGGTTCGGCACGTTTGAATCTTCTGCCACGCGCAGGTTCCAGAATCAGCCGGTACCTCCTTTCACGGTACCTCGAACGATGGCAAACTCCGCGGCTGCGTGGGTCGCAATCAAACATGGGCTGAAAGGAGTCAATCTGACTTGCAGCACAGCGTGCTCATCCGGAGCCAATGCGATCGGCATGGCACTCGATCTCTTGCGTGCCGGGAGAGCCGACGCCGTCGTTGCCGGCGGTGCGGAAGCCTGCGTATTGCCGTTGACCATGACGAGCTTTGAAATATTGCATGCGTTAACTACCAGTTCCAATAACGACCCGGAGGGCGCATCACGGCCTTTCGCCAGGAGCCGGGCAGGTTTCGTCATGTCCGAGGGTGCCGGGATACTCATTCTGGAGAGGGAAGAACAGGCCATACGCCGGGGGGCAAAAATATACGCGCAACTCGCTGGTTTTGGGCAAGCATGCGACGCCAAGCATATTGTAATGCCTGACATCGAGGGTCAGATATCGACGATGCAAGCGGCTATCCAGGACGCCGGCCTAAAACCTGATTCCATCGACCATATCAATGCGCACGCAACGTCCACCCCGCTTGGAGATATCGTGGAAACCCGGGCTATTAAACATGTTTTTGGAAACCGGGCCGGGGATATTGCCATTAGCGCAACCAAGTCAATGGTTGGGCATTCGATTGGCGCTTCGGCGGCTATCGGCAGCATTGCCACCATCATGGCGCTTCACACTGGCACGATACATCCGACCATCAATCTTGACGAGGCTGATCCGGAGTGTGATCTCGATTACACGCCAAACCGCGCACAACAAAAAAACCCCCGTACCGGCCTATGCAATGCTTTCGGATTTGGGGGCAACAATGCGAGCATCATTTTCACAAACCCGTGAACGAAGGAAGAGATTAGATGGACACAGCAGATATCGAAACGAAGGTCATACAGTTTATCGCTACAAAAGCTGAGAATCTGGATGCATCCACGATAAACAGGTCTTCAAAATTTGAAGAGCTCGGGCTTGACTCCATGGATACGATTCAGCTTTTGTTCGATGCTGAAGATGCTTTCGGGATCAATTTCGACAGTGAGGAAGCAAAGGGATTCAGCAGTGTCGGAGATATTATTTCCTATATCGAAAAACACCAGGCTACGGCGCCTTAAAGGCGGCGCTCCAAGGTATGACCGCCAGGAGAATCGCTCTGACAAATGAGAAAACCGAAAGCGTAAGTGTACGATGACGGGGCCAAAATCCACCCTATCCACATCCCAAGACTCATTTTTACCCGGCGAGAGAATCTTTTGACGAACGGCCACGGGTTTTCGGTTTTGCGATTTTTGCTTCCATAGTGGGTGTTGCGGTTTTTTGCTTTGTATTTCTCGGCTCAAACTCGAACCCCACTTTTCCGCCCGCACCGATGACCAGGTAAGCCGAAAAGGGTCTTCCCTTCTTTGAAATGAACTTTGATAGCAAATCTGTTTTACCGCTGTGCAACAGCTTGACGACTTGTTCGCGTTCAATAGGACGAGTGAGGATTATTTTACCTGTCTTGAAATTGCAAGTACGCGCTGAGCCCAAAGCCTTCTCGCATGCATAACTCATCCCGTGGTCGAATACCCTGCCGCCACAGCGGGGGCATTTTCCCAACGGTTCCTGTCCGGTAAAATCAAGCTCCTCCGCATCCTCTTCCGTATCCTCGCCAAAGTCGAATTTCATTTCAAACTCATCAGTAAGTTTGACGTTGGCATTGAACAACCGCCCCATCTTGCTTCGAAACCCCTGTAGTGGACCCACCTCGCGCCGGGTGATCAGTTGTTCCATTTCAGCTGTTTCAAATTGCCGCCCTGCAAGAATTTTCCATAATGCAAAATCACATTTCCGGCACTGAAATTTTTTGTAGGTTTCCTGCACGATACCACCACATTTTGGACAAGGCGATTCAAGCGTGGAAAAGTCGCCGCTGATGGTTTCCCCGCGATGACTCTTCGCCTGTTCCACGATATGGCTCGTCATGCCGGCGATCTCTTCCATGAAATTGTTACGCTTGAGTTTGCCCTGCTCGATCTGGCGTAGTTTGAATTCCCAATTGCCAGTCAGTTCCGGTGAGGTGAGTTCTGGTACCTTCAATCCACGCAATAAGGTGATCAACGAAAACGCCTTGGCCGTGGGATGCAGTTCCCGCCCCACACGCTGCATGTAATTTTCCGATACCAGACCTTCTATGATCGATGCGCGGGTTGCGGGCGTACCCAGGCCTTTTGCACTCATGGCTTCTCGCAGTTCCTCGTCTTCCACAAGTTTACCGGCACCCTCCATGGCTGACAGCAGCGTCGCTTCATTGAATCTCGCCGGCGGCCGAGTGTGATTGGAAATAACCCTAACCTCTTCGGCAAGAACCGCCTCACCCGGATTCAGTTTAACCAATGTCGAGTCACCCTCCGCGCCGGCAGCTTGCACGTCTTTGCCGTAAACCGCCTGCCAACCGGGATTGACCATTACCTTACCTTCTGTTTTGAACGGCTCGTTCTCGACACGCGTAATGCGGGTAGTCACGAGAAATTCGGCAGCAGGGAAAAAAATTGCGAGGAAACGCTTAGTGACGAGGTCGTAAATCTTTGCTTCGGCTTCATTCAGCCCGCTGGGCTCGAGGGAAGTCGGGATGATGGCGAAATGATCGGAAATCTTTCCGTTGTTGAATATTCGCTTGTTGGGCTTCACCCAGTCCGCTTTGAGAATCTGCTTGGCAAAAATACCATAGCGGGTTTTCTCAAGCGAACCGAGCACATCCTTGACGGTCATGACGTAGTCTTCCGGCAATGCTCGCGAGTCAGTACGCGGATATGTGAGCGCTTTATGCTTTTCGTATAACGCCTGAGCCAGCCCAAGTGTTGTTTTGGCAGAAAAACCGAAGCGCCCGTTGGCGTCGCGCTGCAAACTGGTAAGATCATACAGCAGCGGGCAGATTTCCGTAGTGGGCTTGCTTTCTTCGCTGACGACACCGGGTTTACCCTGGCATTTGGCGCGAATAATCTCGGCACTTTCCTGATCCCATAACCGCTCGGCTTTTTGCTCACTATCCTTTTTGTCTTTGGTAAACTTCTCGTCCAGCCAGCGCCCGTTATATTTTCCCGCGCTTGCGGCAAACGTGGCATGGATCTCCCAATAATCGCGGGAAACGAATTTCTTAATGATATCTTCCCGTTCGATGATAATTGCCAATGTAGGCGTTTGTACCCGGCCTACGGTGGTTTTATGGAACCCGCCTTCCTGCGAATTGAATGCGGTCATCGCGCGAGTACCATTGATGCCTACTAGCCAGTCGGCTTCGGAGCGACTTACAGCTGCCTCCGCCAGCGGCTGTACGGCTTCATCATCGAGTAATTTGGTAAACCCTTCCCGAAATCGAGGCCGGTGTCATGGATTGTAACCAAAGTCGCTTTACCGGTTTTTTGTTTCCAGCATGGCGGGCAATATAATGGAAGATCAGCTCCCTTCACGCCCTGCGTCGCATGCGTTGATAAGGGAATCTACATCTTTGCGCCTGATAAGCTTGGTTAAGAGCTTTAGCCGCGATTCCGTTTTCTCGATGGGATTGAGATCAAAATGCGGCGGGATAATAGGCAAATTGGCAAAACTCCACTTTCCGCGTTTTACCTCGTATTGTTCCGGAACCGACCAGCTCAAGCAGGTGCCCCACAGCTGAAGACAACACATATTTATCGCTCTCGAAATAGTCGGTATGTTGCTGAATCCGCCCAGGACACGTGCAATATCGGCGGCGACAGAAGGCTTTTCGGCGATCATTAATGTTTTACCCATGAAACTCCAGTGAACATTCGCGAATTATTTAGCAAGTGCGACAGGTGGGGATAAACCCCTGGGCCACTGCGCGATCAACACGTATGATAATAAACCTGCCGGATAGCAGGAAAGCTCAGCCGTGACATAACACCTGCCGCCACCTGTGTACCAGCCTACTTTTGCTGACGTTACAAATTATCTCTTCTATCATCGTCTGCGGCTCAGTTGTTTTTTTATTATAGATAACTATATGGCCACATGTCGCGGCGATCTACCGAAGCCGCTGGTAGCGCCCACCCGGCAGACTCGCAACAACGCCATCCAATTCAAACGCCAATAGCATCGCTGATACCATTTCTACCGTCAAGCCGCTCCGAACCACAAGGTATCGATGTTGGTGATGTCATGGCCGAGATGCGCCAGTAGCACCGATTCTTCGCCCTTCGGTCCATCAGCATCAAGCATGGCACTTTGTATGAGCCAAAACCGAACTCACACAGAATGTCATCGGCGCTTTCGACCAGTTTCGCGCCTTCCTTGATGAGTGCGTGACAACCTTTCGATAGAGGCGAATGAATCGAACCGGGAACGGCGAATACCTCTCGACCCTGCTCCAATGCCTGCCTCGCGGTAATGAGCGAGCCACTTCGCAACGCGGCCTCCACCACGAGGCAGCCGCGACTCATGCCGCTGATAATGCGATTGCGGCGCGGAAAATTGCTGCCAATGGCAGGCGTGCCCAATGGAAACTCGGAAATAAGTGCGCCCTTTTCCGCCAATTCATGAGCGAGTTCGCGATTACGGGCTGGATACACGATATCCAGGCCGGTTCCCACTACCGCAATGCTGGCGGCGCTACCACGTAACCCGCCACGGTGTGCCGCAGCGTCCACTCCGGATGCCATGCCGCTTGCAATGCACAGACCGGCGTTACTTGCGCTTCGGCAAAAGCCTCGGCGTTGGCAAGACCTTGAGGCGTCGCATTGCGGCTACCCACAATGGCCAAGGTATGCGAATTCAGCAATTCACGCCTTCCCTTGAAATAGAGAAGCGGGGGAGGATCCGGTATGTTCAGTAGCAGCGACGGATAATCGCGATCTGCCAGTGTAATAATCGAATTCGCCTGGCTCCTCCAGCCATTTGAGGGTGGCAGCTATTCTTTTTTGGTCTACCCCCTGAACAATGTTATACGCCACCTTTCTTTTTACCACGCGCTCCAGCGCGGTGATATTTGCGGAAAAGATTTCAGCAGGAGTACTGAACGCTCTCAACAAGCGCCGCATCGATTCGCCGCCGAGGCCATCAACCAATCCAAGGGCGAGCCATGACTCTATTTCCTGCATGGGTTTCATTTCATCATTTTTGAACGTGATAAGACAGAGATACCGTTGCGTTGTATAGCAGATTTAAATAATAAACCATGGCGGAACGTTAAAAATGACTAATTGAGGTCAGGCGAAGCACGAGGCACGAGGCGTGCATAGTTATTCGTATACACTCGAGCAACCCGATACGGCGACAACCCCGTCATTTTTGACGCATCGCATCAGTGTACCGTTTCTCGTCCGCGATTAGCGAGTTGACCGTATTTCTGCATGCTGAAAAACCATGGTTTCCGAGCTGAGATGGCAGCGCTCCCGTCAGATCATCTTTTGAAAGGGAGACAGATTATCGCCGATGTTCCTCATATTGCCATCGGAAAGCGGTCAAGCGCTGGAAACCGAATTTCCTACCCAAATCAGGATATAATGCACCTCTGCATCGAATTCGGGAAACCCTTCTCTTACCTATAGAGGTTGTGATGCGACATCGCAACAATATGGTTGAATTTGCATTTCGACTGTTAACGTTCAAGATTCGCCCCGTTTATGGCACTTCTAAAAATATTGCAGTATCCGGATGAGCGATTGCATACAGTTGCCGGCCGTGTATCGGAAGTTACTGAGGAAACTCGTGCTTTTGTGCAGGATATGGCGGAAACCATGTATGCAGCCCCCGGCATTGGCCTTGCGGCGACCCAGGTTGATGTGCATCAGCGTATCATCGTGATCGATATTTCCGATACACATGATCAGTTGCATGTGCTGATCAATCCTGAAATCATCGCGCATAGTGGTGAGTCTGACTATGAAGAAGGTTGCCTGTCGGTACCGGGCGTATTTGGAAAGGTACAACGTGCGGAGCAGGTCACCATCGAGGCGCTGAATCGAGATGGAAATCCATTTACGCTTGAGGCAGACGGCTTGCTGGCCGTGTGCATTCAGCATGAGATGGATCATTTGTCAGGCAAAGTATTTGTCGAGTACTGGTCGCGAATGAAGCAATTGCGTATTCAGTCCAAATTCAAGAAGCAGCGTCGAAAAGTGATGTGACATCGAGTTTCCATTATCGGCAAATACGTGGAAAACCAAGGAATCTCTGGATCAGGAAGCGAAGCGATAACAGCCTTTCGCCGGGTAAATTCGTGTATTTTCGATGAGAATTATTTTTGCCGGCACGCCCTCGTTTGCCGCCCCTGCTCTTGAAGCCCTGGCAGACGCCGGGCATGAAATTGCATTGGTATTGACCCAACCTGATCGTCCCGCGGGACGCGGCATGAAAACCACCTCAGGCATAATCAAGTCGCTGGCGCAGCAGCGAAACCTTGCCTTGTTGCAGCCACACTCGCTCAAGCAACCCGAGTTGCAAGCACAACTGGAAGCCATCGATGCCGATATCTGGTTGTTGCGGCTTATGGCCTGATCCTGCCCTTTTCTGTGTTGAGCATTCCAAGGTTTGGCTGTCTGAACATCCACGCCTCGTTACTGCCGAGATGGCGAGGTGCTGCGCCTATCCAGCGGGCAATATTGGCAGGCGATCGCGAAACTGGAATCACGATCATGCAAATGGACCGGGGCCTGGATACCGGTGCCATTTTATTGCGGAGAGGTATCGCAATCGAACAGGATGACACCACCCAGACTCTGCACGACAGGCTCTCCCTGCTGGGGGCACGCTGCATCGTAGAGGCGCTGGGCTGTCTGGACCAGAAAAAACTTTTTGCCATTCCTCAGAATGAAGCTGACGTCACCTACGCACCCAAACTGGAAAAAGACGAAACTGAAATTAACTGGTGCTTGAGCGCCGAAAATATCAGCCGTACAGTGCGGGCATTCAATCCCCGTCCTGGCGCACATTCCCGGGTGTGTGGAATGCCCTTGAAAATATGGCGTGCCGCTGTGGCCGCGGATGTGTCCGGCAAACCAGGTGAAATTGTTGCAGTAAGACGCGACGGCATTGTGGTGGGATGTGGCAAGGGTTCGCTCGTACTGGAAATCGTGCAGAAATCGGGTGGAAAAAAGCTGAGCGTCCCCGGAATTTCTCTCGGGTCATTCATTGCGGCCAGGCGATCGCTTTGAAAGCTGCGAATGACCAAAACTCAGCGTTTGGCTGCCGCAATTGTGGCAAAGGTACTGTCAGGCTCGAGCCTGACAGCCATGCTGCAGGATGTCTGGCGTAACCATGCCGATCTCTCTGCTCAACAGCGTGGAGCAATTCAGGATTTAAGCTATGGCGTACTGCGCTTTTATGGCCAACTCGACGTATTGCTTGGCTTATTGCTGAAAAAGCCGCTGAAGGACCAGAATCTGCGTTGTTTATTACTGGTGGGATTATATCAACTGGAATACAGCAAGACCGCCCCGCATGCGGTTGTGGATAATGCTGTGTCAGTTTCTCGCACCCTCAGTGGCAAGGGTGCTCGGGGGGTACAAGGGCTTGTCAATGCCGTATTGCGCAACTTCATACGTAACCGCTCAGCTCTGCTCGAGCGTGTAGCTGAAAATGAGGTAGGGCGGTATTCCCACCCGCAATGGTGGATAGATAAACTTCGCGCGCAATATCCTCAAAACTACGAGGCGGTATTGGAGAACAGTAATAAACGGCCCCCCATGACTCTGAGAGTCAATCGGCGAAGGATCATGATGGCGGAATATCAAGATCTCCTCAGCCAAAGTGGCATGGACGCATGTCCGGCAGGAAATGATGCGCTCGAGCTGAGGCAACCGGTGGCGGTGGACCGATTGCCCGGATTTGCCGAGGGTTTGATATCGGTTCAGGACGCGGGCGCGCAACTGGCGGCGCGGTTACTGGATGTACACGATCGCATGCGTGTTTTGGATGCCTGTGCAGCGCCCGGCGGCAAAAGCGCACATTTGCTGGAGCTGGCGGACATAGAATTGACCGCGGTCGACAATGACATCGTGCGCGTCGCGCGCATAACACAAAATTTTACACGACTGGATCTCAAGGCCAATCATATCATTCATGGCAACGCATCTCAGCCGGCGGAGTGGTGGGACGAAAGGCTGTTCGACCGCATTCTGGCTGACGTTCCCTGCTCTGCTTCGGGCGTGACGCGACGTCACCCGGACATTAAATGGCTGAGGCGTGAAAGCGATCTTTTTCAATTTGTTGCGAAGCAGAGGGAAATTCTGGATGCCCTTTGGCAGATTCTGGCTAGGGGTGGTAAATTGCTCTACGCCACCTGTTCGGTATTTACCGAGGAAAATGAACTGCAGGTAGAAAATTTCTTGCGCCACCACGCAGATGCCCGCCTGGTACCTATTTCGGGGGTTGAAGCAATTGACGGGCAATTATTGCCGGATTCCCATCACGACGGTTTTTTTTATGCCCTGCTTCACAAAGCCTGATCTATTTGCGCGGCTGCTGTGCGTGTGCGTGACCGCAATGGCACTGCTGACTGCGGCGCTGCTGCCGGCGGCTGCAGCGCATGCGGACGGTGGCATACAGATAACGTCGGTAACGCTCGAAGCCACTGAGGAAGGTTATCAGTTTGACGCCGATTTCGAGATAACGCTCAATCATAAGCTGGAAAATGCACTCGAGAAAGGCATCGTGCTTTATTTTGTAACGGAGCTTAACCTGGTGAATTCACGCTGGTACTGGCTGGACGAGCGAATTGCCCAGAGCAGGGTTCGTGAAGGGCTGAGTTATTATGCGCTCACTCGTCAATACCGTTTGAGTCGCGGTACGTTATCGCAGAATTTCGGCACGCTGAGGGAAGCCTTGCAGGCCTTGAGTCGAGTGCGCGACCGACCCATCATTGCCAGTTCCGAATTAAGGCACGATGTGGAATATACAGTGGAATTGCGCATGCGGCTCGACATATCGGCTTTGCCTAAACCGTTTCAGGTAGAGACGCTCGGGTCGAGAGAGTGGGATCTGAGCTCCGGCCTGCTGCGATGGAATACGAAACTGCCCATGCCAAAGCTTCAAGATAACAGCAGGCCGTGAAATACGTTATTTTCATCGCTGCGGCGCTAGGCGCAGTCATGCTGTTCCTGCTTGCGACTGCAGGCGCCGATACCGGGCTTTTTGACCGCAAATACCGGCTTCTGATCAGGCTCAATGTCGGTTTCCTCCTGTTTCTCATGGCGGTGGTGGGGTATCTGCTATGGAGACTCCGGCGCCGGCTTAACGCCGGCGTGTTCGGCTCCAGATTAGCACTGCGCCTGTTGCTGATTTTCTCGCTGATGGCGATTCTTCCGGGTGCGCTGGTGTATGGCATATCGGTACAATTTCTGGGGAAAAGCATCGAATCCTGGTTCGACGTCAAAGTGGATCGAGCGCTCGAAGGCGGCTTGAATCTGGGGCGCACGATCCTCGACAATCTTCTTGAGGATCTCCGCAGCAAGGCCCACGCAGCTGCACTTGCATTATCCGAGCAGCCCGATTCCCCATTGCCGACGCTAGACCACCTCGTGAAGCAATCACAGGTGCAGGAAGCGACGCTGTTTAATCACGACGGCAGCGTGATCGCTTTTTTACGGACTGATGGAACGGGGCCGGTTCCCGAAACGCCTAGTGCAGCCGTGATGTCCCAGGTGAAAGCGGAGAAATGGTACGGCACGGTTGAGTCTATTCCCGGCAAAGGTTTGTATTTGAAGGCACTAGTATCGATTGACGCACCAGGCATGGAAGGAGATATCCAAATCTTGCAACTGCTGCAGCAGGTACCGAAACAACTGGGTGATGATGCGGAAATAGTGCAGGCTGCGTATCGCGATTACCAGGAACTGCTGCTATCTCGTGAAGGATTGAAAAGTCTATACGGTGTAACGCTTACAATCGCGCTGTTGCTCTCGCTTTTCTCTGCTTTGGCTGCCGCGTTTCTTATCAGCGAACGGCTGAGTGCGCCATTGGGCATGCTGGCTGAAGGTACCCGCGCCGTGGCCCAGGGTGACTTCAGCAGACGCCACCCAGTACAGAGCCGGGATGAATTGGGCGTACTGACCGAATCGTTCAATCTCATGACTCAGCAGTTGGAAGAAGCCCGCACGACCGCTCACCGTCATCAGCAAGAAGTCGAGAGCGCCAGGGCTTACCTGGAAAACGTACTGTCCAATCTTTCGTCCGGCGTTCTGGTGTTTGACGAAAACTTGCGCATGCGTACGGCAAATCTGAGCGCGGGACAAATCCTGAATGTTTCGCTATCGGGTCTCGAGGGGTTGACCATTGAAGAATGCGCAACGCGTGAACCTCAATTGAGTTCTTTCAAAAACGAGATTCTTGAAGGATTTCGTTCGGGTAAAAAGGGCGAGTGGCAGTGCCAACTGGAACGATCGAGGGATGGGGCCAACCAGGTTCTGCTGTTACGCGGCACACGCCTGCCATCTGTTTCGGGCGGTGGAGGTGTCGTCGTCTTTGACGACGTAACCAATTTATTGCAGGCTCAGCGCACGGCCGCTTGGGGAGAAGTAGCACGGCGTCTGGCCCATGAAATCAAAAACCCGCTGACGCCGATACAACTTTCCGCCGAACGCATGCAGCACAAACTCGCCCGGAAGCTGGATAACGATGATGCGCAAATCTTGCGACGATCCACTGAGACTATCGTCAACCAGGTGGAAGCATTAAAAAAAATGGTCAATGAATTCAGTGAGTATGCAAGAGCGCCCGAACTGGAATTTCATCTGCTGGACTTTAACGGACTGGTGCGGGAAGTGCTCGCACTATATGAAGCCGCAAGCGCCGCAGCACCCGATAATCCCCAACCACATATTTATCTGGCCCTGGCTCCTGACTTGCCGATGGTGAGAGGTGATTCCGCCCGGCTTCGCCAGGTTATCCATAATCTGCTGCAGAACGCGCTGGATACGCTGATCGGTGTTGCAGAACCTGCGATCATGGTACGTACTGAAATCGCATCCGGCGGTGTACGGTTTAGCGTAAGCGATAACGGCGGAGGCTTTCCCGAACAAGTCAGGGCTCGAGCGTTCGAGCCATACGTTACCACCAAGTCCAAAGGCACAGGGCTGGGGCTGCCCATTGTCAAAAAAATAGTCGAGGAACACAGCGGCATCATTCAAATTGAAAATATTCGACCCCATGGGGCATGCATATCACTGATTCTGCCGATTGCGGGGAAAGACAATTTGAGGGCTTATCGAACAGCCACATGATTAACCAGCCATAAACCTAAATCCGGTAGTTGACCGCTCATTTAGTAGATCAGTGTTATGATTAATAACAATATTCCATATTATTTGACGCTCACCTTCCGGGTGAGGGCGCTACGGGGTGAATCCGTCCAACTACCGGATTTAGGATAAAGGAACCGAACATGCCGACGAGTATCCATTGATAATTCGTAACCTGGACATCGGCAGCTCTGAATTCCACCACAATCGACGTATTATTGATTTTCTGAATTATGAGCAATAACACCATACTTGTTGTTGATGATGAAATCGGCATACGCGAGCTCTTGTCCGAAATTTTACGGGACGAAGGTTATCGCGTGGCCCTCGCGGAAAATGCAGGTCAAGCGCGCAACTGGCGCAAACAAACACGGCCCGACCTCGTACTGCTGGATATATGGATGCCGGATACCGATGGGATCACCCTGCTGAAAGAATGGGCCAGCGGCGGGCTGCTCACCATGCCGGTAGTGATGATGTCCGGGCACGGGACCATAGACACCGCGGTAGAGGCCACGCGCATGGGCGCAGCCGGCTACCTCGAGAAACCGGTGCCGCTGCAAAAACTTTTGAGCACAGTGGGGCGCGCGCTGCGCGGAGGGCAGGTCAAACCGAGCATAATGCTTCCCCTCGCCAGCTTAGGCAGGGGACCTTTGATCGCAGATCTGAAAAAACGGCTGGAACAGGTCGTCAACTTGCGCGCACCGCTGCTGCTCACCAGTGAACCCGGAACTGGGGTGGATCTATGCGCCCGCTTTTTGCATCGTCCCAACACGCCCTGGGTGGAGCCCGATACGCTCTCCGCTCTGGCGAATGCTCCGTTGGATTTGCTTGAACAGGCAAAAGGCGGATTGCTGTTTCTCAAGGAGATAGGAGACCTCAACAGGTTGTCGCAAAAAGGACTGCTTCTACTGTTGGGCAAACTCGAAAAATATAGTGTCCGGCTCGTATGCGTTACCACAACACCATTGGCGGGGCTCGCCGCGCAAGGTGTCTATGAGCCGAGGTTGTATGAGCAATTGAGCGGTCTTTGCATCAATGTTCCCGCGCTGAGGGAACATCGGGAAGACATCCCCGAGCTCGCGGCCCAGATACTCTCGCGCTATATTGAATCAGGCGAAGTGCCCTTGCGGCAATTCAGCACCGCTGCGCTCAACTGCTTACGGAACCACGACTGGCCCGGCAATCTTGCGCAACTGACCGGCGCAGTGCATTCCCTTGCGTTAACCAGTGCCGGCGATGAAATATCGGCAGATGATGTGAAGCAAATACTGGCATCGTCATCGCCGGCACAATCGGTCGCTGGTGTCCCGTTGAATATGCCGTTACGGGAAGCACGCGATATGTTCGAGAAAGTGTATTTTGAACAACTCATCGATCAGGAAAATGGCAATATGACCCGGGTTGCCGAGCGAGCCGGGCTGGAGCGCACGCATCTTTACCGCAAACTTAAACTGCTGGGCATAAAACTGCGGAATAACTGATACCGAAAAATGATGAGGTGCCGGTATTTCCGTAATCAGCAACTTGATAATGCGACCAAGCCAGGATCATCCGGCCTCATTTCCTGATTACTGGAGCGCGAACACATCCGATATGGACAGCCCGAGATTTGTCATGTTGTCTGACATCGTATCTTAAGCGATAATATTGGTTTTGCCGACCCGCACCGCTACCCGGGTTAGGGGAGCGGTGTTTTTGTATCCTACATATATCTGTTGAGCGAGGGAGTCCGTATTCATGGGAGCATTTAGAGATTTTGACGCGCCGGTGTTCAAAGACCTGACCAGCGCCATCCGTGCATTGGCCATGGATGCTGTGCAAAAAGCCAATTCGGGCCACCCTGGCATGCCCATGGGCATGGCTGAAATAGCTGAGGTATTATGGATTCATCATCTGCGTCACAATCCTGCGAATCCCAAATGGTCTGACAGAGATCGGTTCGTGTTATCCAACGGGCACGGCTCGATGTTGATTTACGCCTTGCTGCACCTCACCGGCTATGACTTGCCGATGGAGGAAATCAAGCACTTCCGCCAGCTCCACTCCAAAACCCCGGGCATCCCGAGTATGGGTACACACCGGGGGTGGAAACCACCACCGGTCCTCTGGGACAGGGACTCACCAATGCAGTGGGCATGGCGCTGGCAGAAAAAATACTTGCCGCTGATTTCAACCGTCCCGGTTTTGACATTGTCAACCACCACACCTACGTATTTCTGGGCGACGGTTGCCTGATGGAAGGTATTTCCCATGAAGCCTGCTCATTGGCCGGTACGCTGGGGCTGGGCAAGCTGATCTGTTTTTACGACGATAACGGCATTTCCATAGACGGGCATGTGGAAGGCTGGTTCACCGATGATACACCGAAGCGGTTCGAGGCTTACGGCTGGCACGTGGTGCCCAACGTCAACGGTCACGATCCGGTGGCCATAGAGGCCGCCATAGAGGCCGCCAAGCAGGCAGGTGACCGGCCCTCGATGATCTGCTGTAAAACAGTGATCGGCATGGGTTCCCCCAATAAAGCCGATACTCACGAGGTTCACGGTGCCGCACTGGGGACCGCGGAAATAGCCGCAGCCCGTCCTCATATCGGATGGAACCATCCGCCATTCGAAATCCCCCAGGATGTTTATGAAATGTGGGACGCCCGCGCGAAAGGTGCAAAGCTGGAGGAGGCATGGAATCGCAAGTTTGCCGAGTATGCCGAGAAATACCCTGCCGAGGCCGCCGAGTTTACACGACGGATATCGGGTCAATTACCTGAAGATTGGGGTAAACATGTGGACGCGCTGATCGCGCGCGTGAACGCCAAGGAAGAAACTATCGCCAGCCGTAAGGCTTCGCAGAACGCCATTGAAGGTCTGGCACCGCAATTGCCCGAACTGGTTGGAGGTTCCGCAGATCTGGCCGGATCCAACCTTACCCTCTGGTCGAATTCGAAAGGTATCGGCCGCGATGCCGGAGGCAACTATATCTATTACGGCGTTCGTGAATTCGGCATGAGCGCGATAATGAACGGGCTGTCGCTGCATGGGGGCATCATCCCTTACGGCGCCACTTTCCTCATGTTTTCGGAATATGCTCGCAATGCGCTCCGCATGGCGGCCCTGATGAAAATTCGCAATCTGTTCGTATACACGCACGATTCGATCGGGTTAGGCGAAGATGGCCCCACGCACCAGCCGGTAGAGCAGACGGCGACGTTACGTTATATTCCCAACATGGATGTATGGCGGCCATGCGATACGGTTGAATCAACCGTATCCTGGGCGCGAGCGATTGAACGCAGGGACGGTCCATCAATACTTATTTTCAGCCGCCAGAATCTGCCATTCCAGAAACGTGATGCCGCCACCATCAAATTGATCGACAAGGGCGGTTATATCCTGTCCGAAGCTGCGGACGGCAAGCCACGGGCAATCATTATCGCTACCGGCTCCGAAGTGGGATTGGCGATGATGGCACAAAAGGCGTTGGCCGAAACGAGTATCCACGTGCGCGTGGTCTCGATGCCATGCACGAATCTTTTTGATCGCCAGGATCCGTCCTACAAAAACAGCGTATTGCCGAAGGGCGTGGGCCGCGTTGCGGTGGAGGCGGGCGTTACCGATTACTGGCGTAAATATGTCGGACTCGAAGGCGCAGTGGTCGGCATGGATACATTTGGCGAATCCGCTCCCGCGGGCGATCTGTTCAAGCACTTCGGTTTCACCGTCGAGAACGTGGTAAAAGCGGTGAACAGCGTTATTTAATTCTAATCAGTCGTGACCAACAACAAGGCGGAGAAAATTGCTCGCCTGGCCCCTTTTTTTATCCAAGGAGTATATAAAACATGACAATCAAGGTCGGTATCAATGGATTTGGCCGCATTGGACGGATGGTATTCCGTGCGGCGGTACAGAATTTTCCGGATATTGAAGTCGTCGCCATCAATGATCTGCTTGAGCCGGACTATCTGGCATATATGCTGCAGCATGATTCGGTGCACGGCCGCTTCAAGGGAGATGTCTCTATCGACGGCGATACGCTGGTCGTCAACGGGAAGAGGATTCGGCTGACGGCCATCAAGGACCCGGCTGAGTTGAAATGGGGGGAAGTCGGCGCCGAAGTCGTCATCGAGTCTACAGGCCTGTTTCTCACCAAGGAGACGTGCCAGAAACACATCGCTGCCGGCGCCGGAAAAGTTATCATGTCGGCTCCTTCCAAAGACGACACACCCATGTTTGTATATGGGGTGAACGATAATACGTATGATGGCCAATCCATCATTTCCAATGCTTCATGTACCACGAACTGTCTTGCCCCTATCGCAAAAGTATTGAACGATACGTGGGGTATCAAGCGGGGCTTGATGACTACGGTCCATGCCGCCACCGCCACTCAGAAGACTGTCGATGGTCCTTCCAATAAGGATTGGCGGGGTGGGCGCGGCATTCTCGAAAATATTATTCCATCCTCGACGGGCGCCGCCAAAGCCGTCGGCAAGGTGATCCCCGAGCTGAACACGAAGCTCACCGGCATGGCTTTCCGCGTCCCGACCTCCGATGTTTCCGTGGTGGATCTCACCGTTGAACTGGATGAAGAAGCAAGCTACGAAGAGATTTGCGAGGCCATGAAGAAAGCATCCGAGGGATCGATGAAAGGTGTGCTGGGCTATACGGATCAAAAGGTTGTTTCCACGGATTTTCGCGGCGAAAGTGCCACTTCGATCTTCGATGCGGAGGCGGGAATGGCTCTGGATGGCAATTTTATTAAAGGTCGTTTCCTGGTACGATAACGAGTGGGGATACTCCAGCAAGATTCTGGAGATGGCTCGTGTCATTGCCGGCAAATAAATAGATAGTCGCGGCATCATGAAGAGTTCTGGATACAGCTTCATTTTCAGGCTCTTCTTCCCGACCTCCCGCTCTGCCCTTCGATGGTTTATCGAAGGGATTTCCATGAGCCCTCCCTCCACCGCACAAATTGGAGTTCCCAGTGTCTGTCATTAAAGTCACCGACCTTGATCTTAAAGGCAAGCGCGTATTCATCCGCGCTGACCTCAATGTCCCGGTAAAGGACGGCAAAGTTACATCGGATGCGCGAATAACCGCCTCGATGGCTACCATTAACTACTGCCTCGAGCAGGGCGCAAAAGTGATGGTGACATCCCATCTGGGCCGGCCGGAAGAAGGCGTCTGGTCCGAAGAGAATTCACTCAAGCCGGTCGCCGACAATATTGCCGCACGCCTGGGCAAACCCGTGCGTTTGATCCGGGATTGGGTAGACACGAATTTTGAGGTTGCCGAAGGCGAACTGGTCGTTCTGGAAAACTGCCGCATCAATAAAGGCGAAAAGAAAAATTCGGACGAAACCGCCCAAAAATATGCACGTCTATGCGACGTGTTTGTGATGGATGCTTTCGGCACAGCGCACCGCGCTCAAGCTTCGACTTATGGTATCGCCAAATATGCTCCGGTTGCGTGTGCCGGGATTCTGCTGACGGAAGAGTTGGATGCACTCACCAAGGCACTCCTGAACCCGGCACGTCCTATGGTTGCGATTGTTGGCGGTTCGAAGGTCTCGACAAAGCTTACCGTACTGGAATCCCTTTCGGAGAAGGTTGATCAAATGGTCGTTGGCGGCGGCATTGCCAATACTTTTCTGAAAGCCGCCGGGAAAAATATCGGCAAATCCTTGTGTGAAGACGATCTGGTTCCTACCGCAAAAATGCTGATGGATAAAATGGCAGAACGTCAAGCTTCCATCCCTATTGCCGTAGATGTCGTGGTCGGAAAAAAATTCGATCCAATGAACCTGCGGTATTAAAGGATGCCGATATGGTTGCCGACGACGAGATGATTTTCGATATTGGCCCGAAGAGTGCGCAGGAATTGGCGGACATTATCATGAAAGCCGGTACTGTTGTATGGAATGGGCCAGTTGGCGTGTTTGAATTCGATCAATTTGGCGCCGGCACCAGGACCATCGCCATGGCCATTGCCCATACGAAGGCCTTCACCCTGGCTGGCGGCGGCGACACCATCGCCGCAATACAGAAATATGATATCTATGACAAGGTTTCCTACATTTCCACCGCTGGCGGTGCTTTTCTGGAGTTTCTGGAAGGTAAAAAACTACCTGCTGTGGAGATACTTGAACAGCGCGCGCAGTGATTCATACGTTGAACGCTCACTACGCTACGCTCCTATCTCAAAATGATTCGAAGAACAAAAATCGTAGCAACGCTCGGTCCAGCATCCAGAGACCCTAAGGTACTCGAGCGAATGATAAATGCCGGGGTGGATGTGGTGCGTATCAATTTTTCTCATGGCACAAGGGAAGAGCATATCGAATAGCGCCGAATTGACCCGTTCGCTGGCACGTGCCGCAGGACATGCTGTGGGCGTTCTGGCGGACTTGCAAGGACCGAAAATCCGTATCGGCAGATTTGAAAAGGGCAATATTCTGCTTAAAGACCGGTGATAAATTCATACTTGACGCCGAATGTGCGCTGGGCGATCAGGAGCGGGTGGGACTGGATTATAAAGAGCTGCCAAATGATGTAGAAACCGGTGCCGACGCTGATGCTGGACGATGGACGCATCGTGCTGGGCGTTTCAGAGGTCAAGGGAAGCCAGGTATATTGCGTGGTTGAGCAGGGCGGAGTCCTGTCCAATAACAAGGGTATCAACCGCAAGGGCGGCGGACTTAGCGCACCCGCGCTTACAGGCAAGGACGTAGAAGATATCAGAACCGCCGCAGCGCTTAAAGCGGATTATCTTGCAGTATCCTTCCCACGCTCCGGTGATGATATGCGCTGGGCGCGAGACGTAATGCGCGATGCTGGCGGCAAAAGCCTGCTGATGGCAAAGATCGAGCGCTCCGAGGCAATTTTGGCGTTGGATGATATTTTGGAGGCCTCTGATGCATCATGGTGGCACGGGGAGATCTCGCGGTGGAAGTAGGGGACGCGGTGGTGCCGGCTCTACAGAAACGAATGATCCGCACGGCACGCGCCAACAACAAGCTCGTGGTGACTGCGACGCAGATGATGGAATCAATGGTCAACAGTCCCATTCCAACCCGTGCGGAAGTATCCGATGTGGCGAATGCGGTACTGGATGGCACCGACGCGGTAATGCTGTCGGCGGAATCCGCTAGCGGGACAGTATCCCGTCGAATCGGTCGCAGCCATGGCGAGAGTCTGCCTTGAGGCAGAAAAGGAGTATCTGGTGAGCAGCGAACTCCGCCGGCTTCAGGGCGGTCTTCCGGAAACGATAGAGGAGGCGATTGCACGCGCGACCATGTTTACTGCCGGCGGCTTGAAAATTCGCGCCATTGCCGCGCTCACGCAGAGCGGTAGGACGGTATTGCTGATGTCGCGCAGAAGCTCCAACGTTCCTATATTTGCGCTTAGCCCGCAGGAGGATACCCGTCGCAAAATGACTTTATTTCGTGGCGTCTACCCCGTTAAAATTCGGTGGCGGCTCGAACGATCCCGAGATTATCCTGAATCATGCCGAAAACGAATTGCTCAAGCGGGGCGCTGTGCGCAACGGCGACCTGATTATCATGACTATTGGCGAACCGGTGGGCAAAGCAGGCGGGACCAACACGATGAAGATCGTCAAGGTAGGCGAATACAGAAAGCATGAACGAAAGCCGGGATCCTGAGCGCCGGGCGGTAATGATATTTTCTGCCTTTCATTGCTGACAGCTCATCATTACGACACACGATAAACCGATTTTAACTTGGAGGAGGCTCAAATGGCACTCGTATCACTGCGTCAACTTTTGGATCATGCAGCGGAAAATGGCTATGGGCTGCCCGCTTTCAACGTAAATAACCTGGAGCAAATTCAGGCCATCATGCAGGCGGCCGACGAATGCGACAGCCCGGTAATCATGCAGGGTTCCGCTGGCGCGCGCAAATATGCGGGCGAAGCTTTTTTGCGCCATCTCATCGCGGCGGCGGTGGAGGCCTATCCGCATATTCCCATCGTCATGCATCAGGATCATGGCGCATCCCCGGCGGTATGCATTAATGCGATCCGCAGCGGCTTTTCCAGCGTCATGATGGATGGCTCGCTGGAGGCGGACGCAAAGACACCCTCATCCTATGAATACAACGTCGCGGTCACCGCCAAGGTGGTGGAGATGGCGCACGCGGTTGGCGTTTCTGTCGAGGGAGAGCTGGGATGCCTGGGCTCACTTGAATCGGGCATGGGGGAGGCGGAAGACGGCCATGGAGCGGAGGGTAAACTATCTCATGATCAATTGCTGACCGATCCGGAGCAGGCTGCTGACTTTGTCAAGCAAACAGGAGTGGATGCCTTGGCGATTGCCATCGGAACCTCCCATGGCGCGTATAAATTCACCCGCAAGCCGACCGGCGACATTCTCGCCATCGAGCGAGTGAAGGAAATCCACCAGCGCATTCCCAATACGCATCTTGTCATGCACGGATCCAGCTCCGTGCCGCAGGAATGGCTGGACATCATCCGGGAATACGGCGGAGAAATGAAGGAAACTTATGGCGTGCCGGTAGAGGAAATCCAGGAGGGCATCAAGCATGGGGTGCGCAAGATAAATATCGATACCGATATTCGCCTCGCCATGACCGGCGCAATCCGCCGTCATCTTGCCAAGAACAAAAGTGAATTCGACCCGCGGAAATTCCTCAAGGATGCAACCGCCGCGGCAAAGGATATTTGCAAGGCGCGGTTTGAGGCGTTTGGTTGCGCCGGTCAGGCAGGCAAGATAAAACCCGTCATGCTGGATAATATGGCAAATAAATATGCTAAAGGTGAGTTGAAAGCCGTTATCAAGTAGCGCAGCAATATATTATCTATCCAGAAACACGCCCTCATCTTTTGGGCGTGGAAGATGGAGCGAATGGATAACAAGGCTATCAAGGCGGTCAGTATTGACCGCCTTTTTTTGTCTGGCAAAAATGCAGGGCTGCTAAAAAGTGGGCGAGTTCGCCGTCCGTCTATTTCTATCCTCTCGATATGGCTCAGGCGCCACCCGGACCTTGGGAACTCTTACCAAAACGAGTTACTTTTATCGAAATCCACCCATGCATTTGTCAATTCCAGCTTTTTCGTCAATGCCTTGCTTGCGACCCAGCCCCGGATAATACCGACTGCTTCATACTCACCTCTTTCATCGCCGGTTTCAGGTACTTCGCTCAGCAAATGCTCGATAACTGCCGTGTCGTTCACCACGCCCAGAACACCTTGAACTTCCGCTAAGGACTTAATGTAGGCTTTAACTTTTTTGGGGGGATAGAGTCCGGCGAAAAATTCGCCCGCGTACCGTTGCTTCTTGGCGAGGATACGCACCGCATGCAATTCCGGCGAACTCAGTTTCGCCAATTTTTTCCCGTACTTTTTCAGTTGCCGGTGCCGATGTGCCAGCAATGTTCCAGCGAATTCTTTCACCGATCCGCCAGAACCACCAAGCCCATCAACCCCCGCCCGATTATCCAAGCCCATCAGATCAGACGGAGTGACCCAGGAGTCCGCACTCAGCCATGCGCCCAGCTTCAGCATCAGTTCCGTATAATGCGTCGATTCCACCACTCTGCGCGCCTCATCGTTGTGACGGCGGCGTATTTGCTCACATTTCTCCTGTAGCGGCAGGATGCCGGGATGGTGGGGAAAATGCGGGAGAATATCGGCTAATGTCTCCGTCACGAATACATCCCAATCCCGGGCTGGTCCAAATTGCCCGGCAAGCCACCTTAACTCTTGTGCCATCGGCGCAAACGCGGCCTTGGAGAACGCCCTGGAAAAAACATTCAAAGCCGAACGCAATCTACGCAAAGCAACACGCATCTGGTGCAGATATTCGATATCGCCACCGTGCAGCATGCCGGCTTCGTTGCTGTGCAAATGGCCAAGGCAGTTCCAGGCGATTGCCTTGAACGCTTCATTTACATTCATTTCGGCAACGAGCTGAACTGATGTCGCTTTAAGCGGCGGAGACTTGATGCCGGAAGCAAGCGTATAGCCACGCTCCGCCTTGCTCATATTTTCCAGCCTGAGGGGAATGGTATGCAGCAGATCCAGCGCAAGCTGAAACAACGGTAATGGACTGCCCGATTTCAATTCCAGCTCGATTTCGCAAAAAGGCATGCTGGCCTCGCCAGCGAGGATCCTGCCCTGATCGAGGCAAAACTCTGCCTCACCGCCACCCGATAAGCGCAACGTACGGATCCTACGTTTACACTCCGTGATAAACAACGGACGCATTTGCTCGCGCAGGTCGGCGTTATCGAACAACCTGATAAGAGAGGGATCGGAGATTTTGGTGAAATCAGGTTGTGGCTTTGGTACTGGAGCTTCCCATTCATATCGCTGATGCAATCCCGCTGCCACACTGCCTCCGCCCTTGATGCTCTGTATCCAGCGTCTACCGGAACGACGCAATCGGAATGCCACGTCATTACCTCTAAGATCCAAATTAGAAGTATCGTAATAAACGGTGTAAAGATTTTGCGTAACTGAAGGCGAAATACTCAGGGATTTCAATAACGGACTCCGCTGCACTCGGGCAACGCAGTTTGAGGGCAGGCGTAATTTCAGCTCGATTTCGTTAGCCATACTGTGGTTTTGCAGGTTTGCTCCATGGCTGATCTCAACCTGGTTTCGATGCCGCCAACTCCGCAAGCAGCATCTCCTGAGCGCAAAGTCGCTTGCCTCTGCGGGTCGTCTTGAGACGATAATTACCATCACCGTCCATTTCCCATGCCTGCCTGTTGTCCTTGAGATATATATTAAGGCCTTCGGCAAGCACACGCTTTTTCAGTCTTGCGTCCAGAACCGGAAAGCATATCTCGATACGGCGAAAAAAATTCCGATCCATCCAGTCGGCGCTGGAAAGATAAATGGTCGTGGGCGCCGCCGCTACGAAAATAGAAAATCCGGGTATGCTCGAGAAACCGTCCGATGACCGAACGCACCCGGATGTTATCTGATAAGCCCTTAATGCCGGGTCGCAGAGCGCAGACGCCGCGAACGATTAGATCGATTTTTACCCCGGCGCCGGAAGCGGCATATAGCGCCTTGATGATTTCCGGCTCGAGCAAGGCATTCATTTTGGCGATGATACGTGCAGGCTTCCCCGCTTTCGCATTCTGAATCTCGCTATCGATGGCCGCCAGCATCTGGCTGTGGAAGCTAAACGGAGATTGCCACAGATGCCTTAATTTCCCTGCCTTGCCGAGGCCGGTCAACTGCGTGAATACTTCATTCACGTCCGCGCAGACGTCCTCATTGGAAGTAAATAATCCGAAATCGGTATAGAGCCGGGCAGTGCCGGCGTGGTAATTACCCGTACCCAGGTGTACGTAACGCCGCAGCTTGCCCTCCTCACGCCGAACTACCATTGCCATCTTGGCGTGAGTTTTGTAGCCGACCACCCCATACACGACATGCGCGCCGACTTCCTCCAGCCGGCTGGCCCAGTTGATGTTGGCTTCCTCATCGAAACGCGCCAGCAACTCCACCGCTACCGTTACTTCCTTGCCGCTGCTGGCGGCAGCGATAAGCGCTGTCATGACCAGCGAATCCGTTCCGGTACGATATACAGTCTGTTTTATCGCCACGACGTCAGGATCAGCCGCAGCCTGCTGAATGAAATGAATTACCGGCTGAAATGATTGATAGGGATGATGCAACAGGATATCGTTCTTGCGAATCATCTGAAAAATATCCACGGCTTTTTTCTTTTGCAGCGTTAGCGGCAGACCGGGAATGAAAGGCGGGTATTTCAGGTCGGGACGCTCGATCCGATCGGAACCTGCATCAACCGTACCAGATTCACTGGTCCTTCCACCTGATAAAAATCGTCTTGGGAAAGACCAAGTTGCTCCAGCAAAAAATCCGACATGTGTGGTGGGCAATTGTCCGCCACTTCCAGCCGTACCGCGTTGCCGAAATGTCGCTGGGGCAGCTCGCCCTGCAGCGCAATACGCAGGTTCTTGACTTCTTCTTCGTCCACAAACAGATTGCTATTGCGGGTTGCGCGGAATTGATAGCAGCCGAGGACGCTCATACCGGAGAATAATTCACCCACGTGCGCATGCAAGATAGAGGACAGAAACACGAAGTTATACTCGCTGCTGCTGAGTTCGGGTGGCAGCGGAATCACACGCGGCAATACACGCGGGGCTTGCACGATAGCCGTTCCAGAGCCGCGCCCAAAAGCATCCTTGCCTTCCAGTTCAACTGCAAAATTCAAACTCTTGTTGAGCACCCGTGGAAAAGGATGCGAAATATCAAGACCTATAGGAGTCAGAACCGGCATCATCTCACGAAAGAAATAAGCCTTGATCCAGTCGCGCTGAACCTCGTTCCAGGCGGCGCGGCGCAGAAACCGGATGCCTTCGCTTGCAAGCCCCGGCAGAACGTCCTGATTCAATAATTGGTACTGCCGCGCCACGAGTGCATGTGCCTGCTCGGAAACGAGCTTGAATACCTGGCGCGGCAACATCCCGTCCGGCCCGAAGCCAGGCGTATCCAGCTTGATCTGTTCCTTTAGCCCGGCAATGCGCACCTCAAAAAATTCGTCCAAATTACTGCTGACTATGCACAGAAATTTCAAGCGTTCCAGAAGCGGCGTGTCCTTGTTTCCAGCCTGAGCAAGAACTCGCCGGTTGAACTCTATCAGGCCCAGTTCGCGGTTGAGAAATGGACTAACAGTTTGGGAATTTGTCATGGAAAAGCAGCTTCTGCCTGCACAGGTTTGGCAGTAGTGGATAAATCGAATCTTTCACGAAAGACGTACTCCCGAATTTATTATTTCCTCGGAGGTACATAGCCCACAGGCTGCTCGGCCCCTGCCCCAAAGAAATATGCCTCGAGTTGTTCAGCCAGATACTTGCGTGCCTTGATGTCCGACAGATTCAAGCGGTTCTCATTGACCAGCATGGTTTGATGCCTGATCCATCCGGCCCATGCCTCTTTCGATACGTTCTCGAATATACGCTTCCCCAACTCCCCCGGATAAGGTTGAAAATCCAATCCTTCCATTTCACGTCCGAGTTTGATGCATTTAACGAATTTTGCCATTGAGCTCTTCTCCAGGTATGACAAGCAGGTAATTTGTAATCCGTTACATCAATCTTAACCGTACTCGCCCCATTAATCAAAGGCGCAGGTTCGTGACGGTGAATTGGCACAGCAGTCGATCAAACTACCGCTTATATATTTTTTACAAATACCTTGGAGCGGCGCCGGTAATTGTATAGCCCCTGTTTTGCCTTGGGTAATTCCTCCACATCGGTCTCAAGGAAACCTCGCTCGACAAACCAGTGGGCGGTTCGGGTGGTGAGAACGAACAATTTTTTACTTCCCTGAGACCTCGCCTTGGCTTCAATACGCTTGAGCAATGCATCGCCACACCCCGCACTACGATAATCCGGATGCACCGTAAGACAGGCGAGCTCGCCCGCCTTGTCGTCCGGAAAAGGATAGAGTGCGGCGCAACCGACTATCATTCGATCATGTTCGACCACTACGAAGCGGTCAATTTCCATCTCCAGCAATTCGCGGTTCCGCCGTACCAGTGTCCCATCCGCTTCGAGAGGCCCGATCAATTGCAGGATAGCGCCGACATCCTCTATCCTCGCGTCCCGTAAATTTTGCAATGGACCTTCCGATATCATGCTTCCTATGCCGCCGTGCGTGAATAGCTCCTGCAATATTGCGCCATCCACGTGCCGGCTGATGAGGTGAACACGGGACACCCCTCCTTCACATGCCTGTACCGCAAACGGCAGATACAATCGGGCATCGTCGCAAGCTTCGCGGTTTTGCTGTCGGCAGATCTCTTCAGGAGCCCTTGCCTTCGGCCACAGTCAGTTCACGCAGCAGCAATGTCTCGCGACTATCAAGAGCATTCTTTTCTATGCCTTCCGGCATCCATCAGAAAAATCAGTTTTTCTGCTTTGAGCGCAATCGCTGCTTCTGCCGCAACATTTTCCAGTGTCAGATTAAAAATCTCGCCGGTAGGCGAATAGCCCAGCGGCGAAAGCAATGTCAACTCCCCTTGTTCCAGCCGCGAACGGATAGCCGCGAGTATCCACCTTGCGTACTTCACCGGTATGCATCAGGTCAATGCCTTCTATTACGCCGATCGGCCGAGCAGTGACGAAATTTCCGCTGGCGACGCGAATAGCGGCATTGGCCATCGGCGAATTCGGCAATCCCATTGACAACAGCGCCTCGATTTCGACCCGGACCCGCCCTATTGATTCCTTTACGCACTGCAGCGCCGCGCGTCGGTAACGCGCATCCCCCTGACATATGTCGTCTGCAGGTCATGTTCGTTCAAGCCGCGATTCGATCTGCGGGCGCGCACCATGCACCAGCACCAGGCGTACGCCCAGGCTTGCCAGCAGATTGAGATCATGAACAAGCTCGACGAATTTTCCGTCCGCCACGACCTCCCCACCGAAAGCGACAACAAAAACTTTATGGCGGAAAGCATTGACATAAGGCGCTACCGAGCGGAACCAGGCTTACGAAATCCATGTCTAGCCTCATGTTGGAGATGCGCTGTTCAATTATGTAATAGAAATGAAGCGGGTATTGCACTAATCTTACTTCAAGCTTGAACCAAAGCCTCAAAACCGAATGTGCATGCACATGCTACCATTGAATCCCGGGATCAATAATCACCCCATAGCGCCTGCATTGCCCCCACTGCCGCCAATGCAGCGGTTTCGGTACGCAGTATGCGCGCCCAGACGTAACGGGATAAATCCCGCAACCTGGGCCGCAGCCTCTTCCTCCGCGGCAAAACCCCCTTCGGGTCCCGACCGAGTAACATTATCGGAGCTGCCATCGGGAGATGCGGGAAGATCCCGCAAACCCTTTTTTGCAACGGGCGAGAGCATGAAACAGAGCCATGGGGATAATACGCCGCTTGACTTCTTGCACTGGTTCGGCTTGATTACCCAGCCATTCTGGATATCGATATCAACGGCATCATTGCCGGAACACGATTTCTGCCGCACTGCTCACAAGCGGCAATAATAACTTTTTGCAAATGGCTTCATGCGTTTTTCCCCGCGTTCATCTGAGAGTTTCACCACGTCCCCGCTTTGGTATGCCAGAGGCTGAATCCGGGTTACACCCAACTCGACCGCTTTCTGGACAATCCAGTCCATCTTCTCGCCGGTGCACACCGTTTGAGCTAAGCGTATGTCGAGTCGGGGATTCGCGCTCGACTATCACGTACCTTTCGACCACAACCGCTAACACCGCTTTTGCTGATTCGCTCAATAATCAGACCTGATATTCTCCACCGTCGCCATTGAATAACACCACTTCATCGCCTGTGCTGGAGTCTTAACACGCGCGCGGCATGATGCGCAACTGCTGAGGGCAATTCGATGACCTGTCCTACAATGAATCTTTCAGAGGAAATAAAAACGGGGGAGCGTCATCGCTTATTCAGGATGAGCGGGGAGAAATCAAGGATCCAGTCCATGATAGTATATGTCGTATCAACAGTCCTGTATTCGAAGAAGCGATGTCGAGATTATCCGCGCTACTTTCAATTATATCCGCACGACAAGTTCATGCGAAATTACATTCTCGGCAGTCGTTGCCCTTGATAGTGCAGGAAACGGCATCTGGAATTCGTTATAGATATTAATTCCGGAGGAAAATATGGCGAGCCTGGAAACACCTGTCTGCGATTTCGGCTGGAAGGCAACGGATTTCGACTTACCGGGAGTAGACGGAAAACGATACAATCTGGCTTCCGTCAAGGGTGAAAAAGGATTGCTGGTGATGTTCATCTGCAATCATTGTCCTTATGTGAAAGCGATGCGCGAACGCATTGTCCGCGATGTAACGGAATTGCGCCAGCACGGTATAGGCGCCATCGCAATCATGTCGAACGATCCACTCGACTACCCGGAGGATCATTCGACAACATGGCGCGGATAGCCAGGGAATGTGATTTTCCTTTTCCCTATGTCTGGGACGAAACCCAGGAAGTGGCAAAGGCATATGGCGCGGTCTGCACGCCGGACTTCTTCGGCTTCAATGACCGGCTCGAATTGCAGTATCGTGGCCGCCTGGACGCTTCCCGCAAGGAAGCCGCGCCTCCCGACGCGCGACGCGACCTTTTCGAAGGAATGCTCCAGGTTGCCCGAACCGGCGCGGGTCCCGAGGAACAGACTCCCAGCATCGGCTGTTCGATCAAATGGCGGGCGGAATAACCGGTGCTCGATGCGGTCATTGCTGCGGTCAAAGCAGTTGCACAGCAGGAAATTCTGCCGCGCTATTTGAAGGTGGCGCGGCAACGCAAGGCGGATGGCAGCCTGTTTACCGAAGCCGATCTTGCCACGCAGGAAACATTTCGCGGGAATTACGAAAAATCTATCCGGTCCGGTGGTGGGAGAAGAAATGACGGAACACGAACAGGTCGATCACTGGCAGGCAGGTGATGCCGGACTTTGGTGCATGGACCCGATAGACGGCACTTCGAATTTCGTCAACGGACTGCCCTATTTCGCCGTTTCGGTGGCACTGATGCGCCAGGCAGAAGCGTGCTGGGAGTGGTTTATAATCCAGTTGCGGACGAAATGTTCTATGCCGAAAAAGGCAAAGGCGCCTTCCTGAATGGGGAAAAATTGCCGATGAAGGAGCATGTACCGCCGCTATGCGCGGAGCGATGGCGAACGTGGATCTGAAGCGGCTTGGTCGCCAAGCTTGCAGAAGGCGTCTGCACCTTGCGCCCTTTTCTTCCCATCGGAACTTCGGCGCCTGTCGCTGGAATGGTGTTACACCGCTGCCGGCCGGTTTGACCTGTATCTGCATGGCGGGCAAAAACTATGGGACTACGCCGCTGGCAGCCTTATTCTGGAAGAGGCAGGCGGTCACATGTGCGGTTTTGATCAGGATGATTTCTGGGCCGAGCCGCTCTGGCAGCGCTCAGCCATTGCTGCGCTTGATCCGGGCCCAGAAATCATCCTGATCAAGACCGCACATATGTCCCCCGGCCTCTTGCAGAATAAGGCTGCCTGCGGCGTAATCCCACAGTTTTTGTCCACCGTGCAGGTACAGGTCAAACCGGCCGGCAGCGGTGTAACACCATTCCAGCGAGCAGGCGCCGTAATTCCGATAGGAAGAAAAAGGGCGTAAGGTGCAGACGCTTTCCGCGAGTTTGGGTGTAAGCCGCTTCAAATCAACGTTCGCCATCGCGCCGCGCAAAGCTGGGACATGCTCCTTGATCGGCAGCTTTTCACCGTTCAGGTAGGCTCCTTTGCCTTGCTCGGCATAGAACATTTCGTCTGAAACAGGATTATAAACCGCGCCGAGCACGCTTCTGCCCGTGGCGCATCAGGGCCACGGAAACCGCGAAATAGGGCAGTCCGTTGACAAAATTCGAAGTGCCGTCTATCGGATCCATGCACCACAGTCCGGCATCCCCCGCATGCCAGCGATCGAATTTGTTCGTGTTCCGCCATTTCTTCCCCAACCACGGGGCCCGGATAAATCTTTCGTAATTCCTCGCGACAATGTTTCCTGCGTGGCGAGATCTGCTTCGGTAAACAGGCTGCCATCCGCTTTGCGTTGCCGTGCCACCTTCAAATAGCGCGGCAGTATTTCCTGCTGTGCGACCGCTTTAATCGCAGCAATGACCGCGTTGAGCACCGGTTATTCCGTCCGCCACTTGATCGAACACCCGATGCTGGGAATCTGTTCGCGTAGGTCCCTGACCAGTTCGGGCAACCTGGAGCATTCCTTCGAAAAGTTCGCGTCGCGCGCCGGGAGGAGCGGCTTCCTTGCGGGATGCGTCCAGCCGGCCGCGGTACTGCAATTCGAGCCGGTCATTCAAGCCGAAGAAGTCGGGTGTGCAAACCGCCCCGTACGCTTTTGCCACTTGCTGGGTTTCGTCCCAAACATAGGGAAAAGAAAAATCACATTCCCTTGCTATCCGTGCCATGTTGTCGAATGAGTCCTCCGGGTAATCGACGGATCGTTCGACATGATCGCGATGGCGCCTATACCGTGTGGCGTAACTCCGCTGCATCCCGGACAATGCGATCCCGAATCGCTTTGACATAAGGACAATGATTGCAGATGAACATCACAAGCAATCCTTTTTCGCCTTTTACGGATGCGAGGTTGTACCGTTTTCCGTCCACCCCCGGCAAGTCGAAATCCGCTGCCTTCCAACCGAAATCGCAAACAGGTGTTTCCAGGCTCGCCATAGTTTTCTCTCCGGAATTAATAACAAAATGAATTTGATCTCGCTGCACGTTCAAAAGCAACGGTACCAGCACTGATGAATGTAATTTCGCCTGCCAAATAGTATATGAAAGTTAAAATCTTCGAACAATATCCTTCTGCGAAATACAAGTTTGTTGATGCGCCATTATATTATCATGGCCTGATCATTGGTTTCTTCCTGCTCACTCCTGCTAAGCGATGACATCCCGTTTTTTTTCACCCGAAAGAATCAGCATAGGCCAGGTCATCGAACTGTCTGCGATTGCGGCGCATCATGCCTCCCGCGTGTTAAGGCTCCAGCAAGGGGATGAATTGATTTTATTCAACGGCAACGGCGGCGAATACTCGGGCGACTATTGAGCTTATCAATAAAAGCGGCGTTGCGGTTAGGGTCGAAAAGTACCTTGATATCGAGCGCGAGTCGCAACTCGACATCACGTTAGCGCAAACAGTATGCGCCAGCGAGAAAATGGACTGGATTGTCCAGAAGGGGGTGGAGTTGGGAGTAAGCCGCATTCAGCCTCTGGCTACAAAACTGGGAATAGTGAAACTCTCAGACGAGCGTGCGGAAAAACGCATGAAGCACTGGCAACAAGTTATTATTGCCGCTTGTGAGCAGTGCGGTAGAAATCGCGTTCCGCCAATGATGCCGTTGATATCGATATCCAGATGGCTGGGCAATCAAGTTAACGACGCAAGAATTCAAGCAGCGATTATCCTCCTGGCTTATGTTTTATGCTCTCACCCGCAGCAAAAAAAGGCTTGCGCGATTTTCCCGCATTCCGCTGCCGCTCCGCTAACGCTACTGGTCGGGCCCGAAGGGGGTTTACCCGGATGAAGAGGCTGCCGCCCTGTTGCTGGATTTATCCCGTTACGGCTAGGTGCGCGCATACTCCGTACCGAAACCGCCGCATTGGCGGCAGTCGCAGCAATGCAGGCGCTATGGGGTGATTATTGATTCCCGGATAATCGAGCATCGAGTAGCATACGGTTTGAGGCTTTGTTCGAGCATTGAACCGTAAGCTTAGTGCAATGACTCGGCTTCCACTTTCTATTACATAATTTGAACAGCGCATCTCCAACATGAGGCTAGACACCGATTTTGTAAGCTGGTTCCGCTCGGTAGCGCCCTACGTTAATGCTTTCCGCCATAAAATCTTTGTTGTCGCCTTTGGTGGCGAGGTCGTGGCTGACGGCAAATTTGTCGAGCTTGTTCATGACCTCAATTTGCTGGCAAGCCTGGGCGTACGCCTGGTACTGGTCCATGGTGCGCGCCCCCAGATCGAATCGCGGCTGAATGAAAACAAGCTGCAGACGATATATGTCAGGGGATGCGCGTCACCGACGGCGCGGCGCTGCAGTGCGTAAAGGAATCAATAGGACGGGTCCGGGTTGAAATTGAGGCGCTGTTGTCAATGGGACCCGCCCAATTCGCCTATGGCCAATGCTGCTATTCGTGTCGCCAGCGGAAATTTCGTCACCGCGCGTCCGGTTGGCGTAATCGAAGGTATTGATCTGATGCATACCGGTGAGGTGCGGAGGGTGGATCCCGCGGCTATCCGTTCGCGGTTGGAACAAGGGGAGTTGACGCTACTTTCACCATTGGGGTATTCACCTACGGGCGAGATTTTTAACCTAACGCTGGAAAATGTTGCGGCAGAAGCAGCGATTGCGCTCAAAGCAGAAAAACTGATTTTTCTGATGGATGCCGAAAGCATAGAAAAAGAATCTTTTGATACGTCAGAGGTGTTGCTGCCGCGTGAACTGACTGTGGCCGAAGGCAAGGCGCTCCTGGCGCGGCTGCCGATGAGCCCCCCAGGCTATCGGACGATGTCCGGTTGTATCTGCCGTTTGCGGTACGGGCTTGTGAAGGGGGTGTGTCCCGCGTTCACCTCATCAGTCGGCATGTGGATGGCGCAATATTACAGGAGCTATTCACGCACGGCGGGATAGGAAGCATGATATCTGATGGCCCATTGCAAAATTTACGGGATGCGAGGATAGAGGATGTCGGCGCTATCCTTCAATTGATCGGGCCTCTGGAAGCTGATGGGACACTGGTACGACGGAACCGCGAATTGTGGAGATGGAAATCGGCCGCTTCATAGTGGTCGAACACGATCGAATGATAGCCGGTTGCGCCGCGCTCTATCCTTTTCCCGACGATAAGGCGGGCGAGCTTGCCTGTCTCACGGTGCATCCGGATTATCGTAGCGCGGGGTGTGGCGATGCATTGCTCAAGCGTATTGAAGCCAAGGCGAGGTCTCAGGGAAGTAAAAAATTGTTTGTTCTCACTACCCGAACTGCCCACTGGTTTGTCGAGCGAGGTTTCCTTGAGACTGATGTCCATGAATTACCTAAAGCAAAACAGGGCTATACAACTACCGGCGCCGCTCCAAGGTATTCGTAAAAAATATATAAGCGGTATTTGATCGACTGCTGTGTCAATTCACTGTCACGAACCTTGCCTTTGATTAACGGGCGAGTACGGTTAAGGTTGATGTAACGGCTTACAAATTTATCTGCTGTCATACCTGGAGAGAAGGAGAGAGGGAGGAGAGAGGAGAGAGAGAGAGAGAGAGAGAGAGAGAGAGAGAGAGAGAGAGAGAGAGAG
>CAWKMH010000032.1:0-11821 GCA_963850515.1 uncultured beta proteobacterium | reverse complement strand
TGAAGATTATGTCACCTGCCTTGATCGGTTGGCGGAAAGTGCCGGCAGGGTGGGATTTGCGACTCATTACTGTTACTGTAAGAGTCCATGACAGAGGCTGATTTTAAAAACGGGGGAGGTGTTTAGTTCAGCCAGTTAAATGAAGCCGGGAGCAAATTGCTGTATGCGGAGCGTTCTGTCTACCCGCCCATGTGTTTTCAGGAGCACGATGAATTGTGCAGGTGTGGGTTGTGTGTGGGTTGTCTTGGCTGGCGCGGTATCGCACCTTGCGATATAGCTATGGAGAATATTTGCCCTCAGCAAATGACCGGGGAGGGGTTAGTCTCTCACATTGCTTATCAGCGCATCATGATTGAGGAAATGGAGCAGTACCGGCAATGAGAGATCGACGAATAGAAAACCGACGGGAGGCATTTGCCGCGTTTTGATTCAGGCCGTAATAACGTCCCGCCTTGGCATGCAAGAACACCAACCTTCTGTTGTCGAACAGAAGCACTCAAGCCACGCGGTCTGGAAGTGAAAATCGGCAACCGAAATTTCCGGTCTACGCGCAGACATCTCCACCCGCATTGGAGCAGTCCGATTTTGCGCGGCTTCAACGACATTGAATGGCTTACTTACCCCGTCAATTCGGATTGGGTTGCGATCGCTCGACCTGTAGACACTCGCTTCAGCGGTAAATCCCGGCATATTACAAATGCTCATTACACACCTCCCCTGATCCTTGCCTCGAAGTTAAATGCAAAGTTTGCTTCGGCTTAAAAGTGCAGAGACTAAATAGAGACTAGATTTTAATTATCGATGTCTCTGTACGTTTTCGCACATAGCCCCTGCGGCGAACCCTATTCACTTGTCTGCCCGGCGAAGGGAATGCGGCCGAGATGCGGTGGGGTATTGCGCCCGTAGCCCGCATTCAGCTTTTTTACTTCGTGATGTCGTTGCGGTAGACGGTGCCACCCTTCAAGACAAACGAGACGTGCTCAAGGAGGGTGACGTCGTCGAGAGGATTGCCGCGAACGGCAATGATGTCCGCATAACAGCCTTTTTCAACCACGCCGACTTTGTCTGGTTGGCCAAGGAGGTCGGCAGCGTTGATGGTTGCGGACTGAATGGCATCGATGGACTTCATGCCCCACTCGACCATCTTGCCAAATTGCTTTGCGTTGTCGCCGTGTGGGTAGATGCCGGAGTCGGTGCCAAAGGCCATCCTGGCCCCGGCCTGGAATGCCTTGCGGAAATTTTCGCGCTGCAGACGTCCAATCCGGCGTTCCTTATCGAGAGATTCGGGAAGGACACCATTCTTCTCCCCACTTGCAAGGATGTAGTCATCATTGTAGATGTCGAAGACGAGATACGTCCCGCGCTCCTTGGCAAGGCGAATCCCTTCTTCGTCAATGAGGCTGGAGTGCTCAATGGAGTCGACTCCGGCGCGGATGGCATCCTTGATCGATTCAGTACCGTGGGCATGTGCGGCGACTTTGTGCCCGAGCCTATGGGCTTCCGAGACGATGGCCTGCATTTCTTCCAGCGTATATTGCGAGACACCCGGATGGCCGATCCTGTTCATGACTCCACCAGAAGCGCAAATTTTGATGACATCGGCACCGAATTTGATCACTTCGCGGACCTTCTGCCGCGCCGCCCATGGACCATCTGCCACACCTTCAGCTTTGAAGTTGAATTCGCTTGGGAGAAGGTTTCTGTCGCAATGCCCACCGGTTATCGTAAGCGGCGGACCGGAAACGATCATGCGTGGACCTGGAATGTCACCCGCTTTGACGCCGTCACGCACCGCTACGTCCGTGTAGTGGGACGCGCCCACATTGCGGATGGAGGTGAACCCGGCGAGCAGCAGGAGACGCGCATTCTTAACCCCTATAACCGTTTCGCGAGGAACCGAGATGCCGAGCGACTTGTAGCCGGAGTCCTGCGGATCGAAGGTGATATGGGTGTGGACATCGATCAAACCGGGCAGGCAAGTAGAATCAAGAAGATCGATGGGCACGATGCCGGAGGGTGTAGAGTCCGCAGGCCCGATAGAGGTGATAACGCCATCCTTGTCCCAGAGGATGAGCTGATTGCCGAGCAGGCGTCCGGTTCGAACGTCGAGAAACTTGCCGCAGCGAACCGCACCGGCAGTAGCTTGGGCTTTCGGAAGCATCGCAACCTCCAATATAGCTAAGACAAGACAAAAAATAAAAGTATTGGGTTGTTGATCCTGACCATGAAATCAGTACCGGTCTAAAGTGGAAAATTCCGGCTCCATAGCCTACCGGGGTGAGGCATTTTCCCTTGCCTGGCGGGCGAATTCAGCGGGTGTTGCCCACTGTAATATAGAGTGGGGGCGCGTCTCATTATAGTACTGCCGACACTCATCAATCTTGCGCCTGGCGTCCTCCAAGGCAACTGTCCGTTGCTTTTCTTCATTGGCCGAATCGCGGTTACCAAGGTGGTATATTGCATTTGCATGTTGGAGGACCACGAATAACTAACCGATGTGCCTGCCTCGATCGAATCAATACAGAAGGCTGCTTCCTGATAGCTTCCAGGGATTTTTAATCTGCCTCTTCGAATTTCCAGATGCTCGCTAACCTCTGCATGGCTCTTGCGGTTCGATTCTTCTCTTACGGTTCGATTCCTTTTTTGCGCAGTTCCGCTTTCGCCTCCTCGCTTTTGTCCAGGTTCAGCCCCATGAACTTCAGTACCGCCGGTGTCTTCGTGAATTGCAGATCGCGGTATTCGACCACCTGGATGCGATTGCCCCACGGGTCGAGAAAATCCAGAAAGCCGCCTTCCAGAATTTTTGCGCCCGCCGCTTTTGCCAGTTCACGCACCCGGGATCGATCATCGACCACGAGACCGAAATGCCTTTCATCGTCCGCACCTTGCGTTCGACCTTCGCTTAATGCGATGAACTGATCACCCATGTCGATGAAAGCTGACCTCTGGCCGCGGCCGCGCAATTCGAAGTTGAAGATACGGCCATAGAAGGCGAGCGCCTCATCGATATTTCCGACTTCGAGCGCGATATGGTTGATGCCGACCAGGCGCGGTTTTGTATTTTCGTCCATGCTGTTTCCTCCGGATGATTAACTGGTTTTATTGCCGGGAATCCTCTTTGCCTGCCTTGTTGGGTCAGGACGGCTGGGCCACCCCTTCCAACCGAGCCCAACTTTATTGATGGCTCCTGATTTGTATACGCTCTACTTATTTCGCTCGCCGCTTGACAGCATAGCCGTAGGGGATCGGCCAGGCAGGTTCCACCCCCATTGCATGTTGCGCCTTGATGGCCCAGTACGGTTCCCGCAGCAATTCCCGTCCGATAAAGACGAGATCCGCCTGGCCGCTGGTAATGATTTCATCTGCGTATTGCGAGTCGGTAATCAGGCCCACGCCGCCGGTTCGGATTTCCGCCTCGTCGCGGATGCGGCCGGCAAACGGAACCTGGTAGCCTCTGGCGACAGGAATCTTCGCGTCGGGCGTCGTTCCACCGGAGGAGACATCAATCAGATCCGCCCCCAGCGCCTTGAGTTCTCTGCAAAGAACGACGGATTGCTCGATATCCCAGCCTCCATCCGCCCAGTCGGTTGCCGAGATGCGTACGAAAAAAGGCAGCTCCTGAGGGATAACTTCGCGCAGCCGTCCCGCAACCCGCAGCAATAGCCGCATGCGGTTTTCCAGACTGCCGCCATATTCATCCGTGCGGTGGTTGCTGATAGGCGACAGAAATTCATGCATCAGGTAACCGTGAGCGGCGTGCAGCTCGATCACTTTGAAGCCCGCCTTGAGCGCACGTCGCGCCGCCGATTCCCAGGCATCGATGCAATGCTCGATATCCGCTTCAGACATGGGTGCCGGAACCGGGTCTCCTGCATCGAAGGGCAGGGGGCTGGGGCCGATAACCGGCCAGCCACCTTCAGCAGCCGTTTTCAGGCTGTTTCCGCCAGTCCATGGGGCGTCGCAACTGGCCTTGCGCCCGGCATGAGCGAGCTGTATGCCGGAAACCGCGCCTTGTGCCTCAACGAACCTCGCGATCCGGGCCAAAGGTTCGATATGATCATCTTTCCAGATTCCCATATCACCCGGCGAAATGCGCCCCTCGGCGGTAACTGCCGTGGCCTCCACCATCACAAGCCCTACGCCGCCTATCGCCCGGCTGCCAAGGTGAACCAGATGGAAATCATTGGCAAAACCATCCTGCGCCGAATACATGCACATGGGTGACATTGCGATCCGGTTGCGGAAAGTAACGCTGCGAATGGTCAACGGGGATAGCAGATCCACTTCCGGGACTTCGCGGTCGTGCTCGCTCTGGCATTGGGTCTGGATGGCGCCTTGGCCAGCACTGCTGCGAGCGGACGAAGCGGCGCTCTGGCGCAAAGCAGTAGTAGCCGTATGACTTTCGGCTTCGCTAACGGACGGGGCACCTTCGAATTTGTCGCGTTTGCTCTGATCATAATAGGGCATGATTTTTCCTTTATTGAAAAAGTACCTGTTGACCCTGTGCAAGTTCTTGGATTTGGCCGGTTGGCTGTGTTGATCCCGTACATTAAATATACACCCGGCGCTGGTTTGGGGGCGCAATAACGTAATGTAGCCCAATGGATCATTATTGCAATATATGCCTATGCACCATTCCCGGTTTGACGCGTGTGTAACTTGGGTAGGATGGGTGAAGCGCAGCGCAACCCATCAAAACTACTGATGGCAAGTCGGTTCCGATAAAGGCAATACCCGCTCGATCAATACCTGGTTGAACTTCGCCGGCTCTTCGAATGGAGGATTATGCGCCGACTGTTCGAACCACACGAGACACTTGAAGGGCGCCTTGATTCTGGCGAAATATTGTTCGGCCAGGGTGGCGGGAACATGCCGAAGAGAATGAAGCGCGTCGGTTTTATTGGCGATCCTATGGTGCTAGCCATTGCACGGCGGCTTTCCGCCGCTCCAGCGGGGTCAACGTATTCGGTCACTGCTGGCTCGCGCCTGTTGATGAGGCAAAAGAGCGTGGCTACATAGGAGCAGGTTTCTGTCCAGACGGCCCAGCATGGGATAGGTGACGAGCCTGACGGTCGCATCGCTGAATAACTCATCCATCAAGGTGGCGGCATTTGGGTTATCGGCCGCGATGTAATTCCGTATGTCGTCGCGATCCTGCTCCGCTTCCGGCATTTTGACAACCCTCACGCCTGTTTTGCGGCACTGGCACGCCTCGCGGCTAATTCGGCTTCAGATCTCGGCGTTCGATCGCATGATCCAGAAAAATTTTTTCCAAACCCAAACCATGTGGCAATGTCTCTTGCTTTCTGAGTATGGAGTGCTATACCTGTAAAAAGCTCTGGAAAAGTTCGGCGCTTTTTTGTGGATATATTCATAAACAGCTTCTTAAGAAAGGAAAAGGAGATTTATCATGCGCTCAATTAAGATGATAGCCGGAGCAATGGCTGCTACTGCCAGTCTTTACATTCCGTCCGCATTGTCCGCGCCGCCCGTGGTCTACAGCGGATCTGGCGCTAACGCCACCACTGCGCTCGACGCTTTCCGCGCAGCTATCGGCGGTGCCAAGAATGCCGCTGGGCCGCAAGACAGTGGCCGCCGGGAAATCAGCTGGGATGGTGTCAAGCTTGATGGCACCGACGCAAATCCGAATACGCAGGTGGTGGACTCCGGCCATACGGTCATCATCCCCGTCGACCGTTTTCGGGCCCAGGGGGCATTATTCGAAGACCCCTATGCAGTTAGCGGTGACGGCTTTGCCAGCGTTAACCCGGGCACCGCCGGACAATTCCCCGCTTTTAGCCCCAACAATACCTTCGTCATGCAGGATGAGACTCCGGTACCAGTTCGACGATCGCTTCATCGGTCAAAGCTTCACCATTCCCGGCACGGCGACGGCGGCAGGCACACGTGGTTTCGGTGCAATTTTTATCGATGTGGAAAAAGCAGGAAGCAGCAACATTGAATACTTCGGTCATGACGCCGCCGGGCACGAGGTCAGCCTCGGCACATTCGCAGTGCCCACCGGCGCAAGTGGCGAGCCCCAGTTCCTCGGCGTGCTGTTCGATAGTCCTGTTGTGACTGACGTCAATTTGACCGTCGGAACCAATACCCCGTTCAACTTCGACGGTACCAGCTTCCAGTCGTTTGGTGCGGAAAATCTTGCCGGTGGTACTGATCTTGCCGTCACAGATGATTTCGTCTTCGCCGAACCGACCATGGCGGCTGCTATTCCGGAGCCATCATCTTACGTCATGATGCTGGCTGGGCTTGGCCTGCTTGGTTTCGCTGCGCGTCGCAAAACAAGGCTTAACCTGGTTTAGCTGTGTTCGGACAACCCCGTCTTGATGACGGGGTTTGTTTCTATGGAAATGAAGTAACACCCATGCTTGCGAGCTTTGCCGCTAAAGTAGTTTGCTACCAAGCGGCGATGCTGATCATGCATGAAATTCCTTTTCCATTTTGCCTTATCTTTTAGACTTTTTGAGTTGATGCGCGTTCATGGGATTGGTGCGGAACGCCACCCCGAAGTGGATGTGATGAAGACATACCGGTTCGACGACAGCACCACGAGGGATATCGCCGATACCCTGTGGTGGGAGCAATTCCGGGACCCCGTCATGAACGATCTGATCAGTATTGCATCGGCGGAGAACAAGGACATACGTGTCGCTGCTGCGCGTCTCGAGGAATTTCTGGGCCGCTACGGCGCGACGCGTTCGGAGTTGTTTCCCCAGATTGGTGCGAATGCCGAAGGAGAAAGGCTTCGCTCGACAGCGCTTTTATGGCCCAATCGCTTGCCGGCCGGGTTCGATCCGTACCATAACAGTTTCCAGATATCGATTAACGCGAACTGGGAACTCGATATCTGGGGTCGCATCAGGCGGCTGACGGAGGCTGCCCGCGCTCAGCTTTTCGCTTCCGAAGCGTTCCGCCGAGGGACGATATTGACCCTGGTTTCCTCCGTTGCATCGTCCTATATCAACCTGCTTATCCTTGACCGCCAGCTCGAAATTGCGAGGGTAACGGCAGCGAGCCGGGCGGAAACAGTTAGAGTATTCGAGCTGCGCTATGAAGGTGGTGTCATTTCGCTGCTTGATCTGGCGCAGATTCAGTCTCAATATGAAACGGCTGTCGCCGCGATCCCGCCGCTTGAGTCCAGTATCGGCCAGACAGAAAATGCGCTCTCGGTGCTCCTTGGCCGCAATCCGGGCCCCATTCTGCGCGGGCGGCCACTCGCGCAGCTAGCGCTTCCGGCGGTGTCACCCGGGCTACCCTCTGAATTGCTCGCACGGCGTCCCGATCTCCGCGAGGCCGAGGAAAACCTGATAGCAGCCAATGCGCAGATCGGCGCCGCACGCGCCCTGTACTTACCGAAAATTTCTCTGACCGGATTATTGGGCGTAGCCAGCACGCAGCTATCGAACATGTTCATCGGTCCGGCACACATGGCGGCGTTTGGGGTGCTGACCTCCGTGCCCATTTTTACCGCGGGGGGTATTGCGGGCCAGGTAAAACAGGCAGAAGCGCGGCAGCAACAAGCGCTGGTGAGTTATCAGCAGGCAATCCTCATCGCTTTCAAGGAGGTTGAAGACGCTCTTATCGCGCTGCAGAAAGCGCGCGAACAACTCCTGGCCCAGAATCGCCAGGTGGAAGCAACGCGCACTTATCTGGATATGGCACGGCTGCGCTATAACGAAGGCTACATCAGCTTTATCGAGGTGCTCGATTCCGAACGCAGCCTGTTCAGTATTGAAACCATCCAGGCCCAAACGCAGGGAAGTGTGTTCACTTCGCTGGTCGATCTCTATAAGGCACTTGGCGGAGGTTGGGTGATCGAGGCCGAAGACATGACTATTCACCAAGCGCCACGGATACCAGGCAAAGACCGGGAAAGCATGGGCGGGCAATCGGATTCCAGGCCAGAAGCCGAACAATAACGAAAGAAAGCAGTTGAGGTTGTCGTTAGCGGCTTCATGGCCCGATTATTGCCACTAAAGATACCGCTTCCCCACTCTTGCAAATTGCACTGGGCGGGGCCCTGTCTTATCTATTCGGATTCGATGTTCGGTGGCGGTGTCCGCCATAACTTCAAACTTGCCGTTCCCGCGCATCGTGGGAGTCGGTAAATACCGACGCGGTCGAATACATGAACCTTGCATACCGGTCACTCCTCAGCGATCTCGCGGCCGGGTTTGGTGTGGAGAATCAGCGCGGTACGCCGGATAATGCCGGATAGCCCCGGCACAAGCGGATTGATGCTGGCAGTCCCGGTTGGTCTACTTGTCGTAGGTGGTCAGTTGTGCGCCCGTCGGAGCGATTATCGTGGCGAGTAGGCGCGCGGGTAGCGTCCTGCTGGGATTCTCCATGAATGAATGCACGGTCCCGGGCGGTTCGCTCCAGCTTTGGCCGGCGCGATACTCTATGAGCTCACCGCTATCGAGCTGTGAACGAACGATACCTTCAAGCACATAGACAAAAACGATACCTGCATGGCGATGGCTGGCGCTTCTGGCGTCGGGCGCCAAGTTGACGATGACTGCTGTCAACGTCTGCCCAGGATCATTCGGAAGCACTTCCGCCGTGACAGGCGTGAGAGTCACCCCATCGGATGTTTCCCCGGCCTGCGCGTCTGAAGCACCGGCCAAACATCCAACGCTCAGGAACGCAGCGGCAAGAAATATTTTAATGATGCGCCCCAGGCCCATGATTGAATCGAACTTCATTGTCGTTCCCATCGATAACGTTCCTCATGAATGCGAATCGTGCAATCGTGCTTTAGACAGGGCAGCAAAAACTCGTCTGTGTGACGTTGCGTTAAAGACCGCAATATAGCAACTATTCGCAAAGATGTCAGAATCTCGAGGGCAAACACACCTGTAGAAACGCGTCATCAGAGGCGTCTCTCTTCTTCGCAAACCCGCTTTCTTCTGCTTGCAAAGCCTGGCACGCGGGGGTTATCAGCGTCAACATGATCCTGCTGCTCATATCCGACTGGATACTGGCCTATACCGACATCTTCTTCCTGTGCTTTGGCGGCTCGCGCTGGACCTCCGATATGGCAATCAATTACTACAAGACGGTATTGGGTGTCGCGGTGACACTGCTTGCGATGGTGTTGCTGGTCGGCATCAGCAAGACTTTCTTGGACGACTACTATCTACAAATGAATGCTGGATCAAACTTCAAAAACGACAAGGGCGATCTGTGGACGAAAGTGGCCAACTACCACTCAACCACGCCGCATCTTAATGCAGCGTACTGGGTGGATATGATGCGCGAGGCCGCTAAATGGATAAAATGGCTGGATGCCCGTTTTGTCACGTATGAGGTTACACTTCACCTGTGGAGCGGTGAGGCAATCTCGCTTTCGCTCGGCTCATGGACAACCCTATGGATAACCTGATGGACAGATACCGCGCCGTCCACAGGTTTCCCACAGGGATTGCCTACAGGCACACTGGACTGCACCACAAGCCTTCCCGACGCGGCCTTCGGCCTTGCCCAAGCCATTTTGGTATTTTTCTTTAAAACCTCTTGATATTGCTATTGGTCCAGCATTACTTTAATAACTAAATACAATATGGAGCAGAAAAATTCCATGGATGAAACCTGTATTTCCAGAGAATTACTAATACTCTTAATTGCGTTGATAACAGCCTAAATAGTGTCGGAAATATTTTCCCCCGTAGCTGTATTCGATTCCGGTATCGGAGGATTAAGTGTTCTTCAGGCGCTGAAAAAGCGTTACCCGCAAGAATCTTATGTCTATTTAGGGGATACGGCTCGTCTTCCTTATGGAACCAAAAGTCCTGAAACCGTGCAGCGTTATAGCCAAAGCTTGTGCAGAATTCTGCTGAACTATAATCCAAAAGCCATCGTGATCGCCTGCAATACCGCTTCGACTCATGCGTTGGATGTAGTACGCGCGCTGGCGGCTCCGCTGCCGGTGATCGGCATGATTGAGCCGGCTGCGGCAGCGGCGGTTCAGGCAACAAGGAATCAGCATATCGGCGTTATCGCCACCTTCGGCACGATCCAGAGCGGAATATATGAAAAGAAACTGAAAAAAATCAACCCTCATATAAAAGTATCATCCCAAGCCTGTCAGATGCTGGTTGCTCTTGCGGAGGAGGGTTGGTCTTCAGGTCCGATTGCCACAGCTACAATCCGCCAGTATCTTGATCCCATATTCGACACAGCCGAGGCTCCGGACACGTTAATTCTGGGTTGCACTCATTTTCCTGTTTTTGAAGCTCTCTTCCGGGACATTCTGGGACCATCGGTCGCTCTCATCAACAGCGGTAAAGCGGCTGCCACGCAGCTTTCGGGGATTACGGGAACAGGGGGTCAAATTAAAATACTTGCAACCGACGATCCTGTACGCTTTGCTGCCAATGCTTCCAAATTCTTCGATCAAAGATTGGTGGCTGCCGATATAGAACTGGTCGATGTGACTGCTGCTCTTAGCGCTAAGATTTGGCGTTCTGACGATTCATAAACAAGACGTCCAGATCATCTGAATTGAGAATACGATATTCCTCCGGCAATAAATTGCCGATCTGTAATCCGCCTATGCTGAGGCGGTGAAGGGTTCGACGTGATTGCAGCGCGTGCTGAACATCCGGCTGATATGGCAAGGTGAGATGTGGTTTAACCCCTCTATTTTTTATGAATGATAAAGGACGTTAGCATTCATTAAAAAGCTAGTGGAACCCCACCCATTCCCAACCCTTGCCGGTGAGGGCAAGGGCTTTCTTCCCACTCCCGTCGCCCAAGGGGCGAGACGAGGAGAGCACGAGTGAGAGGATGTGTTTTTAACAGGCGATCTTTCTTTAAATCCTGTGCCAGACGATCCCACGACCTGCCCCCGTATCGTTAATATCTCGGGCCACGCTGTACACACCGCCTACCAAGGTCTCTCATGCCCATCCCTTGGGACCGGTGATAAAAGCATGAGTGTTTCCAGGACCGTCCTGCTTCTTCTCCGGAGCAGAAACCTGCACTTCGGTCAGCACTTCCCGCTGTCATACGGAGCTCTACAGCCGTCAATGCTACTTGAATGATTAAGGTCGCAGTATTCATAAATTCACAAATTCACAAATTGACCACTAATACATAATATATCCCTGACAAACGGTGTGGTAGTTTTGTCTCATCCTTGGACGTTGGCTTCTTTCTTAAACCTACGCTGATCAGTTAAAGAAAAGCCACGGCGAAATTGTCGCGTTTGACCGCTGAATCGATCATTCGCACGTCATATCGCTAGTCTATCAGAACCAGGGTAGCGTGATAGCACGCAGCTAAACGCTCTCGGGTATGAGAATGACTTGTTTATCTTGGAAGGGAGACTTGGAAGCTCATGGCCCTGCAACTTACCATCCATACGATTGACGTCGGGCAGGGAGAAAGTGCGCTCGTTGTTGCGGCAGACGTGGCAGCCGGGCGACACCGGACGATATTGATCGATGGCGGGCTACTCGGATATGCGGGAGACAGTCCACAGCTTTATCGATCCCATCCTCAGAGGTTACGGCTACTCCCTCGATCACATTCTCGTCAGCCACTACGACAAGGACCACTCCGGGGGAGTCATAGGACTCCTGAATGCGAACAACATGCGAGTCGTAAGCGAGGCCATCTCGAACGCGGTGGCAAATGCGGCGCAATGGGCCGCAGCAGGCACTCGCCCCCAGCAAATCGCCTGCGGGGCCGTGGCCGCATCGGCAACGATCCTCGGAGCTTGTGGCCTGAACGTGAACCAAATCCTGACAATGTGCCAGGTTGTTTTTCCCCGCGCTGTCGGGAAGACAGACGACGAGGC
>CAWKMH010000031.1:0-11207 GCA_963850515.1 uncultured beta proteobacterium | reverse complement strand
CACATGCACGCCATCATGAATGAATTTAGGCTGGAAGGACGTATGCGTTGGCTCGGCACTCGCCTGGAAAAGAATCTGGCGGGCGAATTGTATCGGCATGTGGCTGATAAGCGCGGCATTTTTGTCCAGCCGGCCCTATTTGAGGCATTTGGGCTGACCATCATCGAGGCTATGGCTTCCGGCCTTCCCGTATTCGCTACGTGTCATGGCGGTCCGCGGGAGATCATTCAGCATGGAATATCGGGCTATCATTTCGACCCGAACGACGGTTCTGCCGCGGGCCGAAGCCATGGCTGATTTTTTCACTCGTCAGCCGCCGATCCCGATTTTTGGGACCATATTTCCCAAATGGCTTTAAAACGGGTTGAATCACGTTATACATGGCGTTTGTACGCAGAACGAATGATGACTTTATCGCGTATCTACGGTTTCTGGAAATTCGTCAGCAATCTGGAGCATGAAGAAACTGAACGTTATCTCGATATGTTTTACCATTTGCAATTTCGTCCCATGGCGCAGGCACTGCTTTCCCATCAATAAGCAGTCTCGAGTCTGCTCGCATTCCCGGCGCTGATTCAACGCGAGGTATAGGACCTGCGGCGGAAAGCATCGATCGTGATCCAGCATCCGAAGCTGGTGATACGCAGCGCAGTTGTTAACCGCAGAACGGGATTTCCTTGTTGACGACTTTCTTTGTTGATAGAATAAATTCGATAATCTTGAATCCGGCGGCTGGACGGAATGGATGATCGGTTTTTGGAGCAAAGAACGGCGCAACGATACGGGATGTAACGGTGCAGGACAGCAGTCCTTCCGCAGGAAGGTGCAGCCTCGAAGCGGAATGCGGGCACTCCATGCACGTAGAACGCGATCGCGGTGTTTCCTGAGCTGCGCGATCTCCGCCTCGCAGGGACTCTCGTGCGACACTCGGGGCGCCATTCCATCTCGTAAGTTGCCGCGCAGCGCTGCGCGGCAAAAACTGTTCGACCCGGTCCCGTAGCGAACTCACCGGGGAAAGTGAGGCTCAAAGGGTACAAAAAATCATTTTCGGTTATGGCGCTTAGCTGACAAACGAGCGGTCAACTGGCGGATTCAGGATCATATAACTCTGGGTCTGCTCAATTTGTCGAGAGATAGCAGGAGGGGTCTTGAACGCGTCAGGCAGCAAGACATAGAAAAGTTTATGGAAATAGGGCGCCGCTTTTAGGTACACTTCATAAAAGTTGGATATATGCTCTCGGCTATTTAGCGGTGGCTTGCCGGCACGTTCGAGTGGCGCGAGTCGTGATGCTGTTTTATTGCCGGGTGGCATTTTTTTTGTTCTACGGCTGGAAAAAATTTAGCTCAGGAGTACTCATGAACAAAAAATTAACAAGTATTGCATTTGTCGCATTCATCTTGTCATGGCCAGTCTCTGCTGCCTCGTTATCGCAGCCAAAGCCACAGACACAGCCACAGGCCCAGCAACAATCACAGCTACCATCGCTAGCCCATGGCGATGGCTGGCGGCTTGTCCGGTCACTTGAGCTTGGAAATTCAGGAAATTTTATTCATATGGTCCTGATCGATAGTAACCGGGATATGGATAAAGCCGTTTATGGCGCAGCACTTAGCAAGATATGCCGATCTCGAGTCTGACTTTTGCAGAGTGAGATTATGGAATGAAGAACGTTATGTCCCCCAATCAATTTCGTTCACTGATGCACAGTTTAAAACGCTGAGAGCCGAATATGTTTTCAACCGCGCAGGTTCGGTCCAGGAGATGCGATATGCCTGTACAGTTGTGTCAGACAAGAATCAATGTTTTTCGCACTGACCAGTAGAAGTCGTTTCTGATGCGCTTCCGGATTTAGATGGAGTATTTGATAAGAAAGGGGATTTTATGCCACGTCGATTAATAAGTTCAGGTTCTACGTTTGAACAGGATATCGGGTATTCACGAGCCGTGGTGGATGGCGAATGGATTTTTGTCTCAGGCACGACCGGCTTCGACTATGGCAAAATGACCATTTCCGATGATCTGCTGGAGCAAGCCGAGCAGTGTTTTGAGAATATCCGGCAGCCCTTGGCGAAGCGGGAGCAAGTATGCGGGATATCGTCCGGGTAACCTATGTATTGCCCGACGCAGCCGATTTCCCCAAATGCTGGCCGACCTTCCAAATATTTTGGGGAAATCAGGCCTGCGGCGATGATGATCTCAGCCGGCCTGTCCGATCCGCGCATGCGTATCGAAATCCAGGTGACTGCCCGTCAAGGCTCCGGTACCTGAATATTGCCACGGTTGCAGGTGGCAAGTGTAAGTGTCAGTCGATGATGTGAAATGCAATTTTAGCTTTGGATGCTGCTAACAATAAATACTTCGAGGGAGGTAATGAATGGCTTCAAACGAATAAAGTCTTTATCAGCTTTGCGCTCAGGGATATCAAGGCGCACGACCGGCTACTTGAGCAATTAAAAAGGAGCAAACAACCTATTCTTTTGTGGAAATGCCCGTCAAGCAATCATGGGAGCCATCCTGGAAGGAAGAGTGCCGGAAAAAGTGACCGATTGTGACGGCGTAATTGGCCTCATTACGAAAAACGTTATCAGGGCTGATGGTCAGCAATGGGAGTTGCGCTGCGCCTACGAGGGGAGGGTGCCCGTGCTGCTGATTCACGGCGATGACGAAAAACTACCGGCAAAATTGCCTGACCCAGTGGGCGAGCGGGATCGATGCATGGACTTGGCCCATCATCTCAACGTTCCTCAACAGGCTGTAAGCGCGCTACCGCGTAGCCAGCCACAGCGAGTATGGGGCGGCATACAACAAATTCGAGCACTGCAAGCGGATCCATGGTTTTACTGCTCTGCCGGTGCATTGACTCTTGCCGAAGCTTTTCTCCGCCCCTGCTAATACTTGGCTATCGCCTCCGGTACGGGGTACGCCGTCCCCAAGCATCAATTCTTGCGTCATCCTTTCTTCCCGAAATTCTTATTGCAGCACGCGCAAAGCCGCGACACGTTGCTCGATCTTCTGCATCATTCTCTGGTAGGCCGGTGCATCGATTCCACCGAAGCGTTGCTTGAACTCCATCTCAGACATGAATTCAGGCAAATCCGACCACAGAGGCATAAGATCCGCATCCTTGAGCCCTGAAACAACCTGACGTTGGAGCTGCTGTGCGGAAGCTTCGCTTATCACTGCCTTTTCCCCAAATTTCGTGCCTGCACGGTCCGCGGCAATATCGTTGAACGAGAAGCCGCTGCCATGCAGGGAATCCTCGATCTCCTTATACAGCCCGATTGCATCGGATAACATGGTGTCGGCATAGGCAGCAATAGCGGCAGAGGCCATGAAGTGTTTTGCAAAGTCATCACGTCCGTCGAGCGTAATGCTCTGAGGAACAGACCGAGGCCAGTTCGCTGCTTCTGGAAGAATCCGTTTCAAAGAGACGCCCAGTACGTGAAATGCCACGACCAGAATGACCGCGCGATTTTCCGCCAACGCGTCTCCGTTTACCGAGCGAGCCGCGGCAACGCGAATAAGTGGAGGCAGGATTTGGGATAGAGGCATTACTGCTTCATTGCGTACGCTATTCGCGGCCAGGATGGATTGATAATGAAGCAGGCGCTCGCGCTCCTGTTTATCAATGATCGAAGCCCGCATACCCTTGGAAAAACCGCCTGCCCAACGATAAACGATACCCAACTCGTTGCGCGACAATTTGACCCATTTCAGCGAGTCGAGCCCAGCTTTATATTCTGCGCTTTGCCGCAGCCAGTCCACGAACTGAAGCGCGAGTATCTGCGTAAGCACATCAGGCAGCATGAGTTTCCCTATCTGCACCGACTGGAGTTGCGGTTTTCCATCTTCCTCCATCACAGATGCCGCAAGATTTATATAGCCGTTAATTGGAATTGTAGCCATAGGAAGGCTCAGGCGGATGACCGCGTTGCCATCGGCGAGGATTACCTGCGCGCTGCCTTTTCCAAAACGATGTGCCAGGTAATTTGCAGCAAGATCAACATCAGAGGACGCTATGTTTGCGGCTGCAAGCATACCTGGCCTCACCCAGTAACGATGCGCGTCGATGATCTGTTTGGCGCGGCCTATATGCTCTGGCGTGAGAATGACCTGGCGGTCTATACGAGGATGATCTTCGATGGCGAGCGAGAACGCGGCTGCCAGTGCCAAAAGGACAATGGCCAGCAAGCTTATCGAAATAAGGAGAAGTTTGTGCATCAGGCAGGGGTTATATTTCGAGAGCTATCACTGAAATGCAAAGTCGAGCATCCAGGGCGAATGCCACCTATGTAACGGTGCGGAAAACCGAAAATGTAGCGCCTGGATGGCTTCAGGACTCGACTATCAAGTCCATATCTTACCAATATGGTCTATAGTACCCGCCCCAATAAAATGGGCTGCCATAATATCCATATCCGAAATATGGGTTAAAACCATAACCACCCATGCCTCTATAACCATACCCGTAAGGATCGTTTTGATATACCGGCCATAGATAAAGAGCTCGAGAAGTCAGCAATGGCAGCAGCACAGTTTTTTTCCCTATCATACGCTGGATATCGCCCTCAAGTTTTCCCGCCACCGTGATTTCCCGATCTTTTGCATAAACAGCGGGGTCAAGGAACTCGGTGCTTTTAATGACAAAACGCCCTTCTGCTGATTTGTTTAGCTGGGGTCGGCCGTAATAATTAAGGGGATAGGACAATACCTGTACAAGAGTGAAATTTTCTTCATTGTCTACATCGATTATGACCCCGCCCCAGCGGACGGATGTATCCTTGTACTGGTTCAGGTCCCGGTTTGCCTGGGGATAGGTAATATCTGCAACGGGCACATTCCTGACCGCGGACGGCAGCCCGACGCATGCGCTCAACAACATACAGAAGGATAATAGATATAATTTCATGGCCTTGTTCCCTTCAATTATAAAAGCACTTTCCGGAATGCGCGGTGACATCCACTTGGCGCCCCAAAATTTCTCCGAATATCGTTTACAGCATAGTTGAAAACTGGAAGAGTAATATTGACTTCACGAAAAATTCCCTAGCAGGTTGTCGGATTTGAAGAATCGCAGCGAAAATGAACCAACTGGACGCCGTTGCAGCCGATTTCCTTCAAGTCCCACAGGCTGCTAGGTAGCGAGGGCTCTCTTAACGGAGCGGTGTGTTCATGTCTTCACCCTTTAAAAAGTCCACGAGCGCCTGGTTAACTTCCGCAGGCGCCTCATTTTGGACCCAATGGCTCGCATCCGGGATTCGATAAATCCGGAGGCGGGACGCAACATCGCTGAGCCCATCAAGTAATTCAAGCCCCAGTGCGGGGTCAAGCTCTCCCCAGATCACCAGGGTTTCCGCGTTGATACGCCCATCTTGCGCAAACTTGCGCAAACCTCCAGGCACGTTTGCCCGGTAGTAATTAAGTGCGGCGGTAAGCGCCCCCGGCTGTGAGAGCGCTTCGATATAATGCTCGATATCCCGTTCGCCGAAAGTTCCTTTTCGTGCCGGGCGCAGTTGGAACATATCGCGTATTGCCTGATAGTTATTGGCTGAAAGCATAAGCTCGGGTAAGCGTGGCAGTAAAAAAAAGAGCACATACCAGCTCCTGAGCATTTGTGGCAGATGCCGCACTTTTTCGAGATAAATTTTCGGGTGGGGCGCATTAAGGATAACAAGCTTGTCCACCAGCTCGGGGTATCGGTCTGCGAACGACCACGCGATAATACCGCCCCAGTCGTGCCCGACGATATGGGCTCGGGGGTAGCCGGTTGCATGCACCAGAGCAGCGATGTCTGCAACAAGGCGATCTAATTTATAAGCATCTCGCTCCGCCGGACGTCCTGAAAGATTGTATCCCCGCATATCCGGCACCAGTACTGAAAAGCCCGCGGCAGCCAGGACCGGGATCTGCTGCAGCCAGGAGCGCCAATTTTCGGGGAAGCCATGGAGCAAAATGACTGCCGGCCCCTTTCCGGCGGCGACAACATGAAGATCTATGCCATCGCCCGCCATGCGCTCGTGACGAAGCTCTATTTCTTCCATGGAGTACCCTCGATCAAGTTCGGCGTAGGTTGGCGATGAAACGCAACATATCCCAATGACGATGACAGTGACGATGACGTTGGCGAGCGGTAGCATTCACAATAACAATAGGAACAGACAAGAAAAGAGGGCGCAATTTCACGATATCGATAAGCACCGATTTTTATTTCGAGCTAAACCAGATGTCTCCATACCAGGCGGTTGCAGTTGTGCCTGTATTGTCCGTGTCGGTCATGATTGCCACGGCATCGACGGGGCCAGGCTCTTCGCCAAAAGCCTGCCGGTAATCGGAAAGAACGTCGCGGCGCTCCTCAACCCATCGGCCGGCCCGCTTAGAGCCCGATTCTACTGCGATCATGTATGCATTACCCGTAAACGCATTAGGCCAGCCACTACCGACCGGCCGCTTGCTTGACCATACATAATTGATGGCGCGGGTGCGCCAAAACATCATGCCGCCGGAAAAGATGACATAGACGCGTGCGGGGTAATCGTCGCCTGCACGAGTGCGCTCATCCGCCCCCGCCAGTATGTTGCCGATCTGCCATGTCCAGTTAAGGATAGGCGTCTTGCCGAGTTCGATGCTCATCTCGCGATAAAGCCCGGAAGCGGTGGCATTGCTCTGCGCATGCAGCGCAGTTCGCCCGTTTTCAGTTCGTGAAGGCATAATGGGTCGAGACCGGAAAATATTTTCGGTTTCCAGCCTGTCAGGTCACCGCGCGAGAAACGCGCGATATCCACCCGTTCATTCCCTGCCAATGACAGTGACCGGCAAAAATGCGAATACCGAAGCCAGCATAGCCATTTGAATATATTTAAGCGTCTTCTCGAAAATGGGCGTGAACCTGCGATGAATTATGATCGTACCCCCCTATCAACAATATCGATTTTTCGGCACAGCGCGGCAAGGGTTCACCTATCGTTGAGCCTGGTCCAGCCCTTGACATCACCCAGTCGGACAGGGGTTGAGCGCTGATAACGAGAAGCTCACATTGCAACCAGGGTAACCTGCTTGAACCTCAAGGGCGTTCATTTTTTTTCTTATTTGCGCTACTCTCTTGCCTCACGCACATCCTTCGCCTCTCCCTCGCAGCTATACATGCTGGAATCCAGCTCCAAAAGATGGGAATGCGGGGTAAGGGGAAAGCGGGTTAAGGAACTCATTCCCGTCATCGGAATCGAATTCGAAGATAATTATCTGTTCAACCGGTTGGTCTGAAATGGTGCATTGGCTTGACTCGCTGGTTACCTTCTGGTTGATTCAGCTGGTTAAGTCTTGGTCCTCCAGTTCGGGATACGCTGATTTTCCTTCAGGTGATCTAATCTATCCGTGCTGTAGCGAACCGAACAAAAAGATGAGGCCGAGGAGTGGAAAAAAGTGGTGGAAAAAATCTCTGTGGATCATGTCGCCAATGGAAAATGAGTAAAAAAATGAGCGGCTGAGTGGCGGATTCAGGTTTAAAGCAATGTCGCGGCAATGTATCCAGGTGTACACTTCCTGGTTTATTCTTTACTATATTGAGGCAATTCATACCCGAGGTTGAATATGAATCTGAACGCAAAAAAAGGCATAATGCCCGTCCAGTCCGCTTCTGAAGTCCCAAAATTACGCATGATGCCAAAATTGCTTTTCCCGAGAACGCCCGTTCTTTCTGGCGATAATGTCGCTGCAAAACGTGAGGAGATACGCGAATATTTTCACGCCACGCTGGATCGCTACGAGCAGCTTTTTGAGACATTGCAGGGCGATGAAGCCTATTTCAAAAAACCGATTCCGTTGCGTCATCCGCTAGTCTTTTACCTGGGCCATACGTCTACTTTTTTTACAAACAAGCTGCTGCTTGCGGGGCTTATTACGGAACGGATCAACCCCAGGATGGAATCCATGTTCGCGGTAGGCGTCGACGAAATGGGTTGGGATGACCTGGATACGGCCCATTACGACTGGCCGTCTGTCGAAGAAGTGCGAGCTTACCGCAATACGGTGCGCAATGTCGTGGACCGGCTTATCAGGGACACGCCGCTTAGCTTGCCGATAGGCTGGGATAACCCCTGGTGGACCATCATGATGTGTATCGAGCACGAGCTCATCCATCTGGAGACGTCATCCGTACTCATCCGGCAGCATGCAATTGAACATGTCAAGCCTCATCCAGCATGGGAACCTTGCCGGAAATCCGGCCCGGCGCCCCAAAACCGGCTCATCAATGTGACTTCGGGCACCGTGCGTCTCGGTAAAGACAAAGCCGATCCCGTCTATGGATGGGATAATGAGTATGGCAGCCATGTAGCGGAAGTTGCGGCTTTTAAAGCCGGCGAAATATCTGGTAAGCAACCAGGAGTTCCTTACCTTCGTCCAGGCAAACGGCTACGGCACCGAAAGTTTCTGGGAAGAAGAAGGCCGTGCCTGGCGATGTCATGCTCGCGCGGAATACCCCCTTTTCTGGATCAGGCAAGGCGCCGAGTGGCGGTTGCGCCTGATGACCGAAGAAATACCCATGCCATGGGATTGGCCGGCTGAAGTGAATTATCATGAAGCAAAGGCGTTTTGCAACTGGAAAGCGGCAACAAGCGGTCAACCGTACCGGCTGCCGACGGAAGACGAATGGTATCGCCTTTACGATATGGCCGGGGTATCCGAACTTCCCCCTGCTGAACCTGCGCCGGCCAATATTCATCTCGATCATTTTGCATCCGCTCACCCGGTCAATGAATTTCCCCAGGGAGATTTCTACGATATCGTCGGTAACGTCTGGCAATGGACTGAAACCCCCATCTATCCATTTGAAGGTTTTGATATTCATCCGCATTACGATGATTTCACCACGCCCACATTCGATGGGCGGCACAATCTCATGAAGGGCGGCTCCTGGATTTCCTGTGGGGATGAATCGCGGAAAAGCGCTCGCTATGCGTTCCGGCGTCATTTTTTTCAGCATGCCGGATTTCGCTACGTGGTCAGCGATGCGCCTGCCGTGCGGCATGACTCTCACTATGAAACCGACAAGCTCCTTTCCGAGTACGCTGAATTTCATTATGGCGATACCTACTTTGGGGTGCCTAATTTTCCAAAGGCACTTGCCAAGCTGGCTATCGCTGCCATGGGTAATAAACCTTCCCGCAAAGCGCTCGACCTCGGTTGCGCTTCCGGACGTTCGACTTTTGAACTGGCACGGCATTTCGATGAGGTAACCGGTATTGATTTTTCCGCGCCGCTTCATCGGACAAGGCGTCCAGCTTGCCGCGCAAGGTACGTTGCGCTATACGCTAACGGATGAGGGCGATCTCGTTCTCTATAGAGAGCGTACGCTGACCGGCCTCGGCCTGGATGGCGTGAAGCATAAAGTGACGTTCTACCAGGGCGACGCCTGTAACCTCAAGCCCATTTTTACCGGTTACGATCTCATCCTTGCAGCCAACCTCATCGATCGTCTTTACGATCCGGCCAAACTGCTCACAACCATTCATGCACGGCTCAATCCAGGTGGTCTTTTGCTGATCGCTTCGCCATATACCTGGCTGGAGGAACATACCAAGCGGGATGCATGGATTGGTGGATTCAAGCGGGATGGTGAAAGCTTTAGCACGCTTGATGGCCTGAAAAAGATACCTGGGCAGCCATTTCAAACTGATTCAAGATCCGCAGGATGTACCATTCGTAATTCGGGAAACCCGGCGGAAATTCCAGCACACCGTCTCGCAAGGTCAACGATCTGGGAGAGAATTGATTGAGGGGCAGCCATATTCCCGGCCCTGATTTCGATATTGAAATCAAAAGGGGTGGTACCGCCAGTTTGAAATATGACGCACGCCAGAGTATGTTTGGTGCAGCGGACGTCGTTCCCTTATGGGTAGCGGACATGGATTTCGCGGCACCGGCGGCGGTGACCCAAGCCCTTCTCGCGCGCCGCCCATCCCATATACGGCTATACCGTCTACCCGGAAAGCTTGTATGAATCCTTGATAGGCTGGTTGAAGCAACGTCATGGCTGGGAAGTACGCGGGACTGGATAATGATGTGTCCGGCGTGGTGCCCTCGCTACATGCAGCTGTAATGGCTTTCGCCTCGGCGGGCGATTCGGTTATCGTGCAACCGCCGGTTTATTTTCCTTTTTTTTCGGCGGTTACCAGCACCGGCCGGCAACTGATACCTAATCCGTTGCGCCTGCGGAACGGCCGCTACGACATCGATTATGATCATCTGGAGCAATGCGCGGAGGAAGCCCGCCTGTTGCTGATATGCAGTCCGCATAATCCGGTTCGGCAGGGTATGGAGCAAGCAGGAACTGGAGGAATTCTGCAAATTGCCGAGAACATGATCTGGTGATATTTTCGGATGAGATTCACGCCGATCTGGTCTATCCTGGAAACCAGCATCATACGCTGTCGATGCTGGCGGAAAGCGGCATCCGGAAACGGGAATTATTGTCGACCGCTACCGCGCCCAGCAAGACATTCAACATTCCCGGGATGAATCTCTCTGCGCTTGTTGTGCCCGACCCGGAGCGACGCAAGGCACTCACGCAGCATTCGATACGATGCACGTCAGCGCATCCAATCCTTTCAGTATCACTGCTTTCGAGGCTGCCTATCGGGAAGGCGGAGCATGGCTGGACGCGTTGCTTATTTATCTGCAGGAAACCCGCGATTTCGTCGCGGCGTATCTGGCAACGCATCTTCCGGAAATTCGCCTTATCAAACCGGAGGGAACGTATCTGCTCTGGCTCGATTGCCGTGCGCTAATGGCTGCATTAGATATAAACGATGCGCAGCTCAGGCATTTCTTCGTGCACGAAGCCGGCGTGGGCATGAGTCCCGGTACGCTTTTCGGCGAGGCCGGAAGCGGCTTCATGCGCATGAATATTGGCGCCCCGCGCCGCATCATTGAAGCAGCCCTTGAAAATATCAGGAAAGCACGACATAGCGTTGAGCCTGGATCGGTTCCAGCCTGACGCATTTCTAGAAATCCGTATTTTCAATACCGCAGCATTTACGCTACGACTCTTACCCAGCATCCCTCATAGCCATGCGAATGCAGGGTGCGCGCTTGTATCCGAAATTTGCGGGAAGCTCCCCTTGCTGGTACAGCCTTCTACTTCCGTTAGTATTTGACAGAAGCGTTGCGCTGTTCCATGAGAGTTATAGGTTTTATTGCCGTGCTCCGC
>CAWKMH010000030.1:0-26563 GCA_963850515.1 uncultured beta proteobacterium | reverse complement strand
GAACTGGCGGACTCGCAGGGTGGGGCACTCAAGTACCGGGGATAAACTTTTACAAACGCGTCTTCAAACATCATTAGTAATTTCGCGGAATAATTGAATAATGAAATCAACTGGAGGTCGGATGGTTCCAGTGCTATTCGATCTTTTGTCTCGAATTTTCCGCCTGTGGCCGCAACTATTATTTCAAGAAGGCAATCTTCTATTTGGTCACGGTCAGTTGGTATAGATAAGTGGTTACCGAGAATAGTGGTCTGCCGCCTCACATCTTCCGTGATCACTTTTATTTGAATAGCGAGGTTTGCACCTTTAGATGGATCAGTATAATACTCAATACATTTATCACGAAGATAACGCAAATCTTCGTCAAGGCGATTAATTCCGGTCCGTCGGTCTTTTCGAGTCTCCTGTTCTGCAGAGAATGAGCGCTGGAGACGAGATACAATAAACCATCCAATAATTACGGTAATAGACGGCAGCGTAAGCCGCAGGAGTTCTAGCACGAATAGAACAGAATCCGAGGTACTATTCGCCGAACACACGGGTGCTTTCTTCCCGAATATATTTCCATACTAATTTCTCGTATATTCGGCGTGTATCGCGGATTTTTATATGATCTCGCAATCTTCTATATTTCATCCGATGGTTGCGGACTAGACCACCGAACGCCTCCTCTAAAAACGAAGACCCATATCCCATAGTTCCATCGAAATCGATTTCGATAATATTATCAGCCTCTTAAGATGAAGGTACTAATAGCTCTTCTCGAAAACGTTCACCGGAATAAGGGCCGTCTTTTTTTTCCCTTCCCGCCGGAAACTCAGAGAAATCTTTAGCAATAGAAAGATGGTCAGTCACAGTTTCTATCTCCTAAATCGCAAGTGACAGCGTCCATTGGACTATTGTACCTGTCGTCTGTTGAGCGTAGGTGCCCGCCTTAGATTTTTGTCGTGCGGCATCGAAATAATAATAACCATACCCACTTTGTACACGAAATCCACCCTTTTCACCTTGACTAATAAATTTTAGCATCTGGGGAAGACCTTTGCCGCGGTAAGAGAGCCGGCTACTTGTTCTGCCCGTACTAGTGGCAATTTGAATCAGGTGCTGATCTTGTTTTTTTGGGGTAGCAACCAACACCAATTTCCTAACGTAATCTTTCATCTCCGGTTTATGCAACAGTGATTCAGGTATCCCTATACCTAAATCACATATAACTACTGTTAATATGTCATCTGTTGTCTGAGAAAACATCCACCATTGAGTTTCGTCATCGTCATATAGCGGATACGCATGTTTTCTCGTGTTCGTGATAGCCTCGCTCATGCAATCGTAGAGCTCCGATCTGGGAACTAATCCACCCAATGCCTCTCCGTGATCAAGAAGAAGAGACTGAAACGCGCTGGTAGACGCATCTATTCCAGTAGCATAGTGCCATCTTACGACATTCTCTGCCGTGACTTGACAATTGGAAGATTGTCCTAGTTTCTGAAGAAGACCAATATGTTGGAAAAGCTGTTGCACCACACTGTCTGGCGGTAACCTACAGCTTAATTTAAGAGGATAAAGCTGTAGGAGATTCTCTACATTTGCGACAAAATAAAGAGTTCCGCATGGATGAAGGTTCGTCGTATCCCTAAAATCGATAGTTACATGCTTGCCAACTCGGATGCTGTCCGTTATTGCGTCGATAAAAGCTAGCAGAATTCTGCGATTCTCGTTGCCAATCAAACTAAATAACTTGGGGGCGGGAATTTTTACGGACTTTCGAACTCTTGCTATTGCAAGTCTCGCATTCGACGTTTTATGGCGAAAAATGCCAGCTGATCGCATTTGCTTGCGATAGACGGCCCACTGTTTCCGTCTATAAAATTCCTTTTGGCGGAATAGAAGAAATCTCATGACATATTCAAAATTCTGCGCACCTCAACAAATACTCCCATATTGCCGGATCAGTCCGGTTAACAAAGCTTGTCCCTTGGTTACCGCCACGTAACGCGGCCAATTCCTCCGCAGCTTCCCTACCTGCTTCTCCAGCTCTTCATATGTATCTTTTTTTCTGAAGGGTGAATAGCGGGAAAAAAACTCGATAGGAGATGCGAACCTATAAATGAGCGAGGCCATAATGCAGTCGAGGATTAGCTCCGCAAGCATTCTACCCAGAAGTGAATTATTTGAACCAAAAAAGAGAGGGTAATTTCGGCTTTAATTACGGCAAGACATTAACTGGGTATTATCCGCTGGTACCGGCATACTGGGATTTCCGGCTGGGAAGCGCGACTGGATTAGCTTTATCGGCCGCCCTCTAGCGTCAACTGCTGCTATGGACGAGAGCAAGTGCTTACCACGGAATCGGCTTACCATCATAAGCGATGAATTTCCCCGAATCCGCCGAGGTGAGATCACTGATGACGTGGCGCATGCCGGATACGCTTTTTGCTGTGGAGATTAATGCATTCTTGCCGCCCATATCGGTCTGCACCCATCCGGGATGCAATACCACTGCAATGATTCCCGCTGGTTTCAGGTCAATTGCAAGGCTTTTAATAACCATATTTACGGCCGCCTTGCTGGACCGGTACAGGTAGCTGCCGCCGCTGTCGTTCTCCGCAATGCTGCCCATCTTGCTGCTGATGGTCACGATCATTTTTTGACTGCTTCTGGCAACATGCGAGTTAAATGCCTGGGCCATCTTCAGCGTTGCCATGGTATTAACACGAAATTCATGGGCCCAAGCCTCATAATCGATACTATTGAAAGCGCCCGCATGAGAGCCCGTATAAATTCCCGCGTTATTGAGAAGCAGATCGATCGGCTCGCCGGCTGACGATTGCGCCAATCCCTCGATTTGCGCATGATCAGCAACATCGAGCGCATGTACGGTAACCTGCCCAGGATAGCCGGCGGCCAGCGTATCAAGCGCATCTGATTTTTCCGGATGACGAGTGCAAGCTAAAATGCGCCAGTTCTCTGCGGCATACTGCCTGCAAAATTCCAGCCCAATCCCGCGGTTGGCTCCTGTGATTAATGCAGTTTTCATATTTCTCTCCTCATGCGCCTGCCGGTCTAACGGAAATATACCGCGCTGCCTGATGCTATAAAGAAATATCGGAGAGCGAATATCCCGGGTAACGAGATACCGCCGTTTGATTTGCATACTCGCTCATTATGTATAAAAAACGAAACGAATGGCAATATAAAAGGAGCGAAAGACATGACTCAGCGGATCGCATTGGTAACGGGCGCATCCAGCGGTATCGGAAGGGCTGCGGCCGAGCTTCTTGCTCAAAATGGTTATTATGTATTTGCCGTGGCGCGGCGCTTGTACAGGCTGGAAGAGATTCGTTCTGATCGCATCGAGCCGATAGAACTGGACGTGACCGATGAAGAAGGCATTAACCGTGCAGTGAGTCACATTATATCGACCAAGGGGCGTATCGATGTGCTGGTCAACAACGCAGCGCTCTGCCAGTTAGGCGCTATCGAATGTATTTCGATGGAGGCTGCCCATCGGCAGTTCGAAGTCAACGTTTTCGGCTATGCACGATTCATGCAAGCAGTCCTCCCGCATATGCGGGAGCAGAAATCGGGATCGATAGTCAATATCGTTTCCGCACTGAGCAGAATATCGGTGCCCGGTTTTGGTTGGTACGCGGCTAGCAAGTATGCTATTGAAGCGCTAACCGATGCCCTGCGTGGCGAGGTGATGGAGTTCGGGATCAAAGTTGTGCTCATTGCGCCTGGCATAATAAAGACGGAGTTTGTTCCCAACCAGCTAAGGTTATTAAAGACCGTTGCGCATCCGCCGGCCTACAAAAAACTTATCGACGGCGTGCATAACCTTCTGGCTGGCGAACCCCGGGCGCCCGGTCCGGAAATTATCGCTAAAGCGGTGCTTGATGCCGTCACGTCTTCGGTTCCACCGGTAAGACATGCACTTCCCTTCGATTCCAGGATCTCGGTCATAGCCAGGTGGCTGTTGGGTGGCCGCATCTTTGCCTGGATGGTCCGGCTCCAGATGAGATTCTCCAGGCGGTAATGGACTTGACGATTCGAAGACCAGAACTATCGAGCCCATTCGATAGCGTAGCTTTCTGGCATGTCGTGTTTTAACAGGACTGGTTGCTGCCGGCCAGCTCGCGCCGTCAGTCCGTCGGCGCTTCTTTCGATGAAGAAAAGAGGTCCCATGCCGCGATGAAGAGCGCCGCAATTACGGGTCCGATAACGAAGCCGTTAAGGCCGAAAAGGACCATGCCTCCCAGCGTCGAGATGAGAATCACATAATCGGGTATTTTGGTATCCCTGCCGACGAGTATGGGGCGCAAAATGTTATCCACGAGCCCGATCACGAGCACGCCGAAAGCGATGAGGGTGACGCCCTGCCAAACAGCTCCGGTAAACAGAAAATAGATCGCTACCGGCATCCAGATCAGTCCGGCCCCGACTGCGGGCAACAGGGAAAGGAAGGCCATCACAAAGCCCCATAGCAAGGCCCCTTGAATGCCGAGGAACGAAAACATTATTCCCCCTAGCGTGCCTTGCGCCGCGGCGACAACAACGTTGCCCTTTACGGTGGCGCGAATAACCGTAGTGAACTTGCTGAATAGATGCCGCTTGTGCTCCATGCTGAGGGGCATCGCATGTTTGATCCTGATGGAAAGAGCAGCGCCGTCGCGCAGCAGGAAAAACAGTAGATACAGCATGATGCCGAAGCTGATGACGAATTCAAAGGCGTTCTGACCGATGCTGAGAGCGTGCATTGCGATAAATTGACTGCCCTGCAAAGCGCCGGTCGATAGCATATCCTGCAGCTCGGAAATATTGGTGAGCCCGAGCCGATCCAGAACGTTGGTGACCCACGGTGGCATGGCACCCATGATCTGCTGAAAATAAGCACCGAAATTAAGCTGTCCAGACCGGATTCCCTGGTAGACGAGCGCCCCTTCCTGCAGCAGCGAAATCGTCATTATCGTAACCGGAAGAATCACTATGATCAGGCAGAGCAGGAGGGTGGTGAGCGCGGCAAGATTCTGCCGCTGGTTCATGACGGCCAGCAATCGGCGATGAAACGGTGTAAAGATGATGGCAAGAACCGAGCCCCAAAATACTGCGCCATAGAAAGGCAAGAGAATCCACCCGAATGCTACGGTGACGAAAACCAATAGGAGCAGGAAAGTTTTTTGTTGGAGCTCCACAGAATTCATATAATCCAGATGGTCAGGTAAAGAACATGATTTGTAGGCCGAATCGTATCTTAACTCAGCTCCAGGATAGATAGTGGTGTTGAAAAAAATGAGACCAAGTTTGTGCAGTTAACCTGTGTTCAGGATACGGCGATGGCCGGGTTGGTGGCCTCGTCGGGAAGCGCCATGAAGGAGCGTCTCGGGCATACTGATGTGCGTAGGAATGTTTGGCTAAATACCTGTCCGGATAGCGAAGGCTGAAGCGCTCATAACAGGCATGGAATGTACTCATGACAGCGTCTTCCGTTTGAATTGACCATGAGGTGGACAGGTGACGCGTTTAATTCGATCGGGAGACCAGCCAAGTTGCGATCGCATCAACATATCAGCTTTTTAGCATTGCATCCAATCCCGCCTGTGCAATTTGCGCATCCTCATGAGATCTCACACCGCTCACTCCTACAGCGCCGATGAACTGGCCATCCACTATGATGGGTAAACCGCCTTCGATCGGCAGGGTTCCGGGCAGGCCGAGATAACGCAGGCGTCCGCCAGTGACGTGTTCTTCCCACACTTTGGTGGGACGTCGAAATGCAATCGCAGCGCAGGCCTTCTGAATTGCGACATCAACGCTGCCGAACTGGGTATTGTCGAGGCGCAGCAGGTAAACCAGGTGAGCCCCGTCATCAACGATTGCAATCACCACCGGCCAGTTATTGCGTCTGGCCTCCGCTTCCGATGCGGCGGCAATGATTTTGGCGTCATCGAGCGTGAGGGCGATCTTGTTATTCATGATTATTGATCCGGCTGATGTGAACGTCAACATGGTTGTACGAATTACGTCATTGCCGGCCTGGGTCGGGCTCCGGGTCAAGCTTGAATTGACGAAATACATGATATTCCTCGCAGAATATATATAACATCCGAGAATCGGGAAAGATTGAAAGAGCGGTATGCGGTTTTGGTGCAACAAAAAAAAGCACGCCATAATTTCTCGGCGTGCCTTGTCTGCGAATAAAAGGCTCATAGCAGTGGGACAATCAATAAGGCAACAATGTTCATGATCTTGATGAGCGGGTTGATCGCGGGCCCTGCGGTGTCTTTGTAGGGGTCGCCGACAGTATCGCCGGTCACGGCTGCTTTATGCGCTTCCGAACCCTTGCCGCCAAAGTGGCCGTCCTCAATGTATTTTTTGGCATTATCCCAGGCTCCGCCACCGGCAGTCATGGAAATCGCCACAAAAATACCCGTGATGATGGCGCCGATCAGCACACCACCCAAGGCGACTGGACCAAGCAAGAGGCCGACGAGCAGGGGCACCGCCACGGGCAGCAACGAGGGGACAATCATCTCCTTGATGGCAGCCTTTGTTACCATATCTACTGCTCTGGAATAGTCCGGCTTCGCGGTACCTTCCATGATCCCGGGAATTTCCCTGAACTGGCGGCGCACTTCCACCACCACCGAACCGGCAGCCCGACCGACAGCCTCCATCGCCATGGCACCGAACAGGTATGGCACCATGCCGCCAAGGAACAAGCCGATGATTACCATGTGATCGGATAAATCAAAACTCACGAGCTTGCCGCCTGTGGAAAGCGCGTGAGTGTAATCGGCGAACAGTACCAGCGCGGCCAAACCGGCGGAGCCGATGGCGTAGCCTTTCGTTACCGCCTTGGTAGTGTTTCCTACCGCATCCAGCGGGTCGGTGATATCGCGTATCTCCGATGGTAAACCCGCCATTTCCGCAATTCCGCCGGCATTGTCGGTAATCGGTCCGTAGGCGTCGAGCGCCACGATGATTCCTGCCATCGACAGCATGGAGGTGGCGGCGATGGCGATGCCATAAAGGCCCGCCAGCTCCTGGGCGCACCAGATGGAGACGCAGACGGCAAGTACCGGAGCGGCGGTCGATTTCATGGACACACCCAGCCCGGCGATGACGTTAGTGCCGTGGCCGGTGCTGGAGGCTTCCGCGATATGCTGTACTGGCCCATATTCAGTAGAGGTGTAGTACTCGGTGATCCACACCATGGCGGCAGTCAGCACCAGACCTACGAGCCCGGCAAGATATAGATTCATCGATGAAACCAGCTTGCCGTCAATCATCACCCCTTCGCCCAGCATCATCGTCGTGATGGGATAAAAGGCGACCGCAGCCAGCACACCGGCAACCGAGAGGCCGCGATAAAGCGCGTTCATGATCTTTCCGCCCTCGCGCGCTTTGACGAAGTAGCAACCGATGATGGAAGCGATAATGGAAAATCCCCCCAGCACCAGGGGATAGAGAACCGCATTGGGACCGGCGTCCGTGATCAGCAACCCACCCAACAGCATGGTGGCAATAATGGTCACGGCGTATGTCTCGAACAGATCGGCAGCCATCCCCGCGCAGTCGCCCACATTGTCGCCCACGTTGTCAGCAATGACTGCCGGGTTGCGTGGATCATCCTCGGGAATGCCGGCTTCGACCTTACCCACCAGATCGGCGCCTACGTCGGCGCCTTTAGTGAAAATGCCGCCGCCGAGACGAGCGAAGATGGAGATCAGCGAGCTACCGAAAGCCAGACCTACCAAGGCGTGAGTCGCATCCGATTCATTGGTGCCCAAGCCGGCGGTAAGGAAAGCATAGTAGCCGGCCACGCCCATCAAGCCCAGACCCACCACGAGCATGCCGGTTATCGCGCCGCCTCTGAACGCCACGTTCAGCGCCGCATTGAGACCTTCCCTTGCAGCTTCCGCGGTACGGACATTAGCTCGCACCGAAACGTTCATGCCGATATAGCCTGTCAGCCCCGACAAAAAAGCACCGATGAAAAACCCGACAGCGGTTTTCCAGCCCAATGCCAGAAAAATGGCTACCAGTAGAATCACCCCAACGATACTTATGGTCGTGTATTGGCGATTCAGGTATGCCGAAGCACCCTCTTGAATGGCAGTGGCAATCTCCCGCATGCGTTCGTTGCCTGTTGGCAACGCGACAATCCATTTTATCGAAACCACTCCGTACAGGAGCGCAGCCATCGCACAAGCAATCGCGATGATTAAACCAGTAGCCATTTAAATCTCCAGTTAAAGTCGGACTGCTTGAAAACACACACAGAGTTCTCAATCCCGTTAAACTTGAAGGATTCAGATCGTAGAAAAGTCATCCAGTTTTTTCGCAACCGCCACATTCTTCAGTCGCACGTAGTCCGGTAGGCCATCCTTATAGGGCGGGTAATCCTCTCCCTGGATAAGGGGCACCAGATATTCCCTGCATTTGTCGGTGATACCAAAGCCATCCTCGCTGATGAAATTCTCGGGCATCATTTTCTCAACGTTTGCAACTTCGGAGAGTTGCGCCATGCCCACCTTCCACTCATAGGGCTGGTTGGAAACACGCTCTATGGTAGGCATTACGGCGTTATGTCCATTGACGGCGAATTCCACTGCGGCCTTACCCATCGCATAAGCCTGCTCTACATCGGTTTTCGAGGCGATATGACGCGCGGCACGTTGCAGATAATCCGCCACTGCCCAATGATATTTAAGGCCGAGCCCCTCCCTGACAATGTTTGCCACCACAGGTGCGACACCGCCCAGTTGAGCGTGACCGAAAGCATCGCGTATGCCCTGGTCGGAGAGGAATTTGCCGTCTTCCCCTTTTACGCCTTCGGATACCACTACCGAGCAGTAGCCGAATTTCTTGACATTGCTATCCACCTTGGCGAGAAATTTCGCTTTATCGAAGGGAATCTCGGGAAAGAGAATGACGACCGGGATTTCACGGTCGTCGCTGGATGCCAGGCCGCCCGCCGCCGCAATCCATCCGGCATGGCGCCCCATCACTTCCAGCACAAATACCTTCGTCGATGTTTTTGACATGCTGGCGACGTCAAAGCTGGCTTCGAGCGTGGACACGGCGATGTATTTTGCCACCGAGCCGTAGCCGGGGCAGCAGTCTGTAATGGGAAGGTCGTTATCCACCGTTTTCGGTACATGAATGGCCTGGATGGGATAGCCCAGCGTATCGGCGAGTTGCGAGACCTTGAGGCAGGTATCGGCGGAATCACCGCCGCCATTATAAAAAAAGTAGCCGATGTCATGCGCCTTGAATACCTCGATCAGTCGTTCGTACTCACGCCGGTTTTGTTCGAGACTTTTCAATTTGTAACGGCAAGAGCCGAATGCTCCCGAGGGAGTATGGCGCAGGGCGCTGATTGCCGAGGCGGAATCCTTGCCGGTATCGATCAGATCTTCAGTCAGGGCGCCGATGATGCCGTTACGGCCCGCATAAACCGCGCCTATCTTCCCTTGTTGCTGGCGGGCGGCTTCGATAAGGCCAGCGGCCGAGGCGTTGATGACGGCGGTGACGCCGCCGGACTGAGCATAAAAAGCATTTTTTGCTACCATGATTTCCCCCTGATTATTTCGAAATTTTGCGATCTGCTGCGCATTGCACCGATGCGCTTGCTGCCCTGAGCGCCACCGTCCTGGCGCGCAACATGCATCGCGGCAGTTTATTAGCCTGCCGCTGCTGTGTTGCTGCTTCACGGATTAAAACGGCGGCGATACCATAAAGCTCAAGTCCGCCAAGGGTCTTGATTGAGGTTTATTTCAGTGAAGCAAAAATGGCGTCGCGGATATTTTCCACCGATCCTACCCCCGCTATTTTGACATACTTGGGGGCACCCCTTCCGCCGTTGGCTGACCATTTAGCATAATATTCTACCAATGGTTCGGTCTGGGCATGATAGGTTTCCAGCCGCTTTCTTACGGTTCTCTCTTTATCGTCGTCGCGCTGTATCAGTGGCTCGCCGGTTACATCGTCTCTCTCATCCCTGGCGGGCGGATTGAATATCACGTGATAAATACGGCCCGAGGCGGGATGCATGCGCCGGCCCGACAAGCGCCTGATGATCTCTTCGTCAGGCACGTAAATTTCGATCACAAAATTGATGGGTACGCCGGCGGCCTTCATTGCATCCGCCTGGGGAATGGTGCGGGGAAAACCGTCGAAGAGAAAACCTTTTACGCAATCGGGCTGTGCAATGCGCGCTTTGACCAGGCCGATAATAATGTCATCGGAAACCAGCCCACCCTCATCCATGATTTTCTTGGCCATGATACCCAGTTCGGTACCCGCCTTGACTGCCGCGCGGAGCATGTCGCCCGTGGATATCTGGGGAATGCCGAAATGTTCCTTGATGTAATTGGCCTGCGTCCCTTTTCCCGCGCCGGGGCCGCCTAATAAAACAATTATGATTATTTCCCCTTATCTCTTTCCATGATCTCCACCTTATAAGGCAGAGCTAGAGGTATTTCTTCATTATTTCCGGTAAGTATAGCGCAGCCGAGCATGAGGCTTGAACTTTTTGCTTCAATTTTATGAATCGAGAAGCTTCAATATATTCTTCCTGCTTCATCGGGGCGTGCCGCCGGCAAAATCAGAAATCCATTCACAGGGTCGGCGAGCTATCCAGCTTCAGCAACTGCTCTTTCAGCTTCACCAGCGTTGCGCCAAAATTGCCAAGCCTGTCTTTTTCCTGCTCCACCACCTTGGCGGGGGCACGCTCGATAAAGCTGTTATTGGCAAGTTTGCTCTCCGCCTTGGCGACTTCTGCTTCGATGCGGCCAATTTCCCGGGCCAGCCGTTCGCGCTCGGCCACTATATCCACTTCGATTTTAAGCATCAATCGAAATTCGCCCACGATTGCAACCGGCGCATCGGCGTGGGGCAAGCCGTCGCGCACGATTTCGACGCTTGAGAGTTTAGCCAGCGCCATCAGGTAAGGAACAAATTCAGCGAGCGTTTGCTCATCTCCTGCAGCCAGCAGGGGAACCCTCGATGCCGGAGACAGATTCATTTCGCCGCGCAAAGTCCGGCAGGCGTTGATCATTTCCTTGAGTGCGGCTATCCGGCCGATTGCATCTTCGCTGATCTTCCCGGGGTCGGCTTTCGGATAGGGCTGCAGCATGATGCTCGCGCCTTGCTTGCCGGCCAGCGGCGCGATGTTCTGCCACAACTCTTCGGTAATAAAGGGAATAATGGGATGAGCCAGCCGTAATGTTGTCTCCAATACGCGCGCCAGCGTGCGGCGGGTGGCGCGCTGTGCAGCAGCGCTGCCGTCATTCAACTGTACTTTGGCAAACTCCAGATACCAGTCGCAATACTCATCCCAGACTAATTCATAGATTTCCCGTGCCGCCATGTCGAAGCGGTAATCGCGATAAGCCTGAGTGACCGCGATTTCCGCCAATTGCAAACGGCTGATGATCCACCTGTCGGCATCGGAATATGCCAATGCCGGCACTTCATTGAGTCCTGAAGTCAAACCAGCCGTTAAACCCGTATCTTTTCCCTCGCAATTCATTAAAACGTAGCGACTGGCGTTCCACAGCTTGTTACAAAAATTCCGGTAGCCCTCGCAGCGCTGCATATCGAATTTTATATCACGGCCATGAGAGGCGAGACTGGCAAACGTAAAACGCAGCGCATCGGCGCCGAATGCGGGAATGCCTGCAGGGAAATGCTTCCGCGTGATTTTTTCGATGGATTCGGCCTGTCCGGGGTTCATCAGACCCGTGGTGCGCTTGGAGATCAGGTCCGCGCAGCGCGATGCCGTCGATGAGGTCCAGCGGGTCCAGCACGTTGCCCTTGGACTTGCTCATCTTATGACCTTCCGCATCGCGTATCAGCCCGGTTATGTACACCTCCCGGAACGGCACTTTGCCGGTGAAATACAGCGACATCATCACCATGCGCGCCACCCAGAAAAAGATGATGTCGAAACCCGTGATCAGAACCGACGTTGGCAGAAAGTCCGGAGTTCCGGCGTTTCTCCGGGCCAGCCCAGTGTGGAGAATGGCCATAGCGCCGACGAAAACCAGGTATCGAGCACGTCCTCGTCCTGGTGAGCTTGCGTTCGCCAGCCAGCCGCTGCGCTTCCTCCAGGCTGTGCGCGACAAAGATGTTGTTGTCCTCGTCATACCAGGCCGGAATCCGGTGTCCCCACCACAATTGGCGCGAAATACACCAGTCCTGGATGTTTTCGAGCCATTGGTTGTATACGTGACTCCAGTTTTCCGGAATGAAACTCGACCTCACCGCTCGCTACCACTTTCAGCCCGGCTTTGGCCAGGCCATCCATCGCCACATACCATTGATCGGTGAGCATCGGCTCGATTACCGCGTGGGTTCGGTCTCCGCGCGGCACCATCAGTTTGTGCGGCCTGGTCTCGATCAGAAGACCTTGTCCTTCCAGATCGGAAATGATTTTTTTGCGAGCATCCGAACGGTCCATGCCCTGATACTGCGCGGGTGCCAACTCGTTGATTTTTCCATCCAGCGTGAGGATACCGAGCGGAACAAGCTTGTGCCGCTTCCCGACCTGGTAGTCATTGAAATCATGCGCGGGGGTAATTTTCAGGCAGCCGGTACCAAATTCCGGATCGACATAAGCATCGGCGATTATGGGAATACTTCGCTCACATAATGGAAGGCGCACGTGGCGACCGATCAGGTGGCGATAACGGAGGTCGTCCGGATGCACGGCGACGGCCATATCACCCAGCATGGTTTCGGGACGTGTCGTGGCGACGATCACTTCTTGCCGGCTCTCCGTCATCCAGAGCTATTTTCCCGTCCTTCTCGAGCGGATAGAGAATATGCCAGAGAGATCCTTCCTCCTCGACGGATATCACTTCCAGGTCGGAAACCGCGGTCTGCAGCACCGGGTCCCAATTCACCAGCCGTTTGCCCCGATAGATGAGGCCATCGCGATAAAGCCGGACGAAAGCTTCGGTAACGGCTCGGGACAATCCTGAATCCATGGTGAAGCGTTCGCGCGACCAGTCGCAGGAAGCACCCAGCCGCCTCATCTGGCGACTGATGGTGGAGCCGGATTCGTTTTCCATTGCCATACGCGCTCAATGAATTCTTCCCGCCCCAGGTCGCGGCGATCGATATTCTGCTGATCCAGTTGGCGTTCTACCACAATTTGCGTTGCAATCCCGGCGTGATCCGTGCCCGGCTGCCATAGAGTGTTTTCCCCGCACATGCGGTGATAACGCGAAAGCGCATCCATCAAGGTATGCTGGAAAGCGTGGCCCATGTGCAGTGTGCCGGTTACGTTCGGCGGGGGCAGCATAATACAGTAGGCGGGAACCGCCCCTGTTCCGGCGGGTGTCCCATCGGACATGGATTTGAAATAGCCGGCGGATTCCCAATACGAATACCAGCGGTTTTCGATGGTACGGGGATTAAAGCTTTTTTCGAGTTCCATGGATATTGACAGGGAGGCGGGAAACCGGCAATTATAACGGAAGGTGCGGATGCAAACAGCGACGGTTATCGTCGGGTGATGTTTATCCTGGAGCGGTGGCCAAGCCGGGATGAGGCAAGTTGATGCACGGGGCGGTGACCGGAAGCCGCTGTCAGAGTCCGAATAAGCGGGATTCCAGCGCCTGAACCAATATTTTTCTCGCATCGGCATTCAGGTCGACCTCCGCATCCCCAAGCGCGGCATCCAGAATTTGCTCCAGCAGCGATGTAATATCAGGCTGAGGCGACAGCATTTCAGGTGCCAGATACACCATTTCAGTGAGTGTTGGTATCTCGTCTACTGCTATCAATGGTCTCTGCTCTAATGCAGTTCCGTGAGCAGCACTATGAAAAGCCTCGGCTTTGCCATCCGTTTCAACCGAGGCTGAAGCCGATGGGTTGCCCTGGTGCTTGCGCAGCAACGCTTCGAGCTTGCTCAGAATTTCGTTGTAATCAGCTTCTGGCGTCGTTTCATCGCTGCTGTTTGTCATGGAAGTGCCGGAATTCGCGAATAGGTGGAATGGTGCGGGAGAGAAGAGTATCCGGGAGAGGGACGGATGCAGGATATATTCGCAACTCTATCTAGTTTAACTATACCGCTCCAAGCTTATGATGGCGAATTTCATATCCCCGATCCTGGTAGAAGCGATAGCGTTTTCGCGCCGCTTGCGTATCTTCCGGCGTGGTGCCGGCGATTTCGATCAAACGCCGGAAGCGGCTGAAGAACGAAGGATTTTCAACATCCAGGTTGAGCAGGACATCATCGTGTGGAAGATTCGCGGCGTAGCCGAGTATTACCGGTGTGACATCGGCCAGCTTGTCGTCAGCACGGCAGTGAGGAATAAAATCGATTGAAGAAAAAGTCCATAGAAGTTTATCCAGCCGCTCGATCATTGTTGTATCGGTTGTATAAATCATTACCTTGAAGCCTTTCCGCAATGCTTTGGCGACGAGACGGCAAGCGGTATGAAGTTTGTCCTCGCTGCCGGAATAGAAGTCGATCTCGGTCATGCCAGTCTATTTCGATTTATGTTCGACAGGCCCTTTTTTCGCCGCCCGCCCGATCAGGAATTGTGTCAGCAGGGGCACAGGTCGGCCTGTGGCCCCTTTTTCCTTGCCGGATTTCCAGGCAGTACCCGCTATGTCCAGGTGAGCCCATCGATATTTCTTCGTGAAACGCGACAGGAAGCAGGCCGCGGTAATGGTTCCGGCGGCGCGGCCACCAATGTTGGCGATATCGGCAAAATTACTTTTCAGTTGCTCCTGGTACTCGTCCCATAATGGCAGTCGCCAAGCGGGATCCGCCGCTTGCCCGGAAGCCTGCAGCAATTCCTCCGCCAGTTCTTCATCCGTGCTGAGCAATCCCGACGCAACATGGCCGAGCGCGATGACACAAGCACCGGTAAGGGTCGCAATATCTATTACGGTCTCGGGTTCATAGCGCTCGGCATAAGTCAGCGCATCGCACAGGATCAGTCGTCCTTCAGCATCAGTATTGAGAATTTCCACGGTTTGCCCGGACATGCTGGTAACGACATCGCCGGGCTTGGTGGCATTGCCACCCGGCATATTTTCGGTGGTGGGGATGATGCCGATCACGTTGACGGGAAGCCGCATTTTCGCCACCGCCGTAATGGTGCCGAGCACGCTGGCCGCGCCGCACATGTCGTACTTCATTTCATCCATTTCCGCTGCGGGCTTCAAGGAAATGCCGCCGGTATCAAAAGTGACGCCCTTGCCCACCAGCACGACCGGTTTTTCCTTCTTCGTCCGTCCCCAGTATTCCAGCGCGATCAGCTTGGCGGGCTGATGGCTGCCACGGGCAACAGCCAGCAATGCGCCCATGCCAAGCTTCTCCATGTCCTTCTGCTCCAGAACGGTAACCTTGAGCTTATAAGCCTTGGCCACGTCGATGGCCTGCTCCGCAAGGTAGGTCGGGGTACAGATGTTGGGCGCAAGATTGCCTAGATCTTTGGCCAGATTCATGCCATCGGCAATGGCAAGGCCCTGCTGCAGGGCTTCCTCGCTGGCGGCAAGTTCTGCGGCTGCCGCGTTCATGGTGCAGAGCGTGACTTTACGAAGATGCGGTTTGGTTTCTTCAACCTGGCTCTTGAGCCGATCGAAGCGATACCTGCTTTCCATCGCGATAATGGCGGTTTGTGTAACTTTCCATGCGATTTCGCGGTTTTTTACCGGCACCTCATTCAAAAACAGGGCGGCGTCGGTAGCGCCTGTGCCATTCAGTGCCTTGAATGCGCGCGTACCGCATCGCAGTACTCCTTTATCGCTGAGCTCTTGTTCCTTGCCGAGTCCCACCAGCAGTATTCGCTCGCACAAGGTGTTGGGCACGTTGTGCAGTACCAGTGCCGAGCCTGCCTTACCCTCCATATCGCCGCTGCGCAATAGGCCGCCGATATACCCATCGGCGATCTTGTCCATGGCTTCTGCCGCTTCAGTCAATTTTCGCGGCTCGAATATGCCCACCACCACGCAGGCGCTGCGCTGCTTCTCCGGGTTTCCGCTTTTTATATTAAATTTCACCGCTTGCTCCTCGATTCAGGGGTCTTGCCGGCAGTTTGCTCAAGCCGGATAATGGCTGATTATCGCCGGACTTCCGCATAAAGTCAAAGCGGACAGTATAACTGTTTAATACAACCTGTCTACACGGATTCTCTGTCCCCGTCGGCGAATTGGAGCCCTGCAGACGGTGAAAAGCTAAGGCATGAATGAGTGACTACCCGATCAATGTCGGCGACTGCAATATGAGCAATATTGTCAAGATGAAGCCGAAGACTGCTCTGAAAGTAAAATCAGCAGAAGACTATCAGGCAAAGCTTGCTGCACCGTTTGCCGTGCTCGGTCTTCGCATCGAGGAAGACTGGCTGACAGATATAGAGTACCTGCCGCCGGATACGCCTATTCTTGCGCCGCATACCCTATCGCCAAGGAAGTATGTAATCAATTGCAGGCATATCTCGCTGATCCGGGTTTCGTATTCGATTTGTCATTGCACATTGGCGGCACGATTCATCAGCGCCGGGTATGGCATGCCATCCAGGATATTCCGAGCGGGACGACGCGCAGTTATGCCGATATCGCTACGCAACTGCATTCCGCCCCGCGCGCAGTGGGCAGGCCTGCGGAGCCAACCGGCTTCCCATCGTTATTCCCTGTCATCGCGTTATTGCAAAAAACGGCGGGCTTGGAGGGTTTATGAATGCCAGCGACGGATTCCCGCTTACTATTAAGCGCTGGCTATTGCACCATGAAGAGGTCTGAGCTTAACGCAGGCTTGCTGGACGAATTCTGCGATGCTTTGTGGCTGGAAGATGGTCTCTCGCGTAATACAATGGAAAGCTATCGCAGCGATCTGAAGCAATTCGGCCATTGGCTTGCCAAACAGAAAGAGAAACAGAATGATAGCTTGCTGGTAGCGGCGACGCATTCCGATCTGCTGGAGTTTCTTGCCTGTAAGGTTTCCGCCGGGGTGAAGGCCAGCACCACCAGCCGCGAACTGTCGAGTTTAAAGCGGTTCTACCGTTTCCTGTTGCGCCAGGGAAGAATTCAGACTGATCCAAGCCTCAATATCGATACGCCCAAGCTTCCCCGTAATTTGCCCGCGAGCCTGACTGAGGCGGATGTGGAAGCATTGCTTGGTGCGCCCGATGTTAAGTTCCCGTTGGGATTACGTGATCGCACCATGCTTGAAGTGCTATACGCGAGCGGACTCCGCGTATCTGAACTGATCAGCCTGGAAAGCCCGCAAATCAGCCTGAACATGGGCATTGTACGTGTGATCGGCAAGGGTGGGAAAGAACGGCTGACGCCTTTGGGTGAGGACGCGCTGGAGTGGGTCGCTCGCTACACCAGAGAAACTAGACCGGGGTTGCTGAAGGGGAAGATCGAGTAACGCACTGTTCGTTACCAGCCGTGGCTCGGCCATGACACGCCAGGCTTTCTGGTATCTGATCAAACGTTATGCGCGGCAGGCCGGTATCGCCAAGCCGTTGTCACCACACGCATTGCGCCATGCTTTTGCTACGCATCTGCTCAACCATGGTGCTGATTTACGCGTTGTGCAACTGTTGTTGGGCCATGCGGATATTTCCACCACGCAAATCTACACTCACGTGGCGCGCGAACGACTAAACGTATTCATGCCCTGCATCATCGACGAGGGTGATTGATAGCTTTTTCACCCATCGCCATCCTGAGGTAAGAGATACAAATAGAATAGCCACACTTTCTACCGGTTGAAAAAATTCGTTTTCACCCATTCTCTGCTAGAGTTAGCTTAAGCGAGCTGATGATATGAAGAAATTATGGCGCTCCACTTTACCGACAAATAAGGAGAGAATCATGCGTAATCAATTATCAATTATTTCCATGGCGATAGTCTTGGCAATGGGTGGCTGTGCCAGTACGCCCGAAACGCAAAATAACAGAACTCGAGACACGGCTATAGGCGCAGGGATCGGCGCAAGTACAGGCGCAATAATTGGCGTTCTTGCAGGTAAAGGGACAGGTGCGGCGATTGGCGCAGCTGCGGGTGCCGGCCTTGGGGCTATTGCCGGGAATGTATGGTCCAGAAGAATGGAACAGCAAAAAAAGGAAATGGAACAAGCTACCTCAGGTACGGGTGTACAAGTCGTCAAGACATCGGATAACCGCCTGAAGCTGGATATCCCCAGCGATATTTCATTTGATACCGGCCGCGCGGAGATCAAAAATGATTTCAAACCGGTGCTGGATAGTTTTGCGATGAGCCTGAGCAATAACCCTGCTTCCCAGGTAACAATTATTGGACATACCGACAACTCGGGTAGCGATGCAATCAATAATCCCTTATCTATAAACCGTGCGGCCAGTACGCGGGATTATTTGGTGAGCCGGGGCGTTTCCTCGAACCGCATGCAGTATCGATGGTCGTGGTTCCCGCGAGCCTCTCGTCGCCAACGATACGCCCGCAAACAGAGCTAGAAACCGTCGCGTTGAAATTTTTGTGGCCGAGCCGCAAGCCGCTTCAAAGTAAGACCGCCTTGCAACGCAATAAACATGGTTAAGATGGGGCTGGTTGCATTGTCTCTTGCTCATTGGAGCAAATTGAATACACGAGCCCGCCATGGGTCGTCATCGACTCGCGCGCTGTCATGGACCGGTAGGCACATCCCTGACGGGTATGCGCCAGATAAACACAACCAGGATGATGCCCAGCACAGCCAGCATCACCTGATGCCAGACAACGGCATCATGAGGTGGAACTGCCGAATGATATCGCCAGCAGGAAGTAAACCCAGCGCTTGACCCGCTGTGGAATGCTGCGGTGTTCAATCCACTCGCGGATGATCGGACCTGAAATGCGATTAGCCAGAAGCCTGTCATGGAAGTGTTTCGAACTGCGCGCGAAGCAGGCCGCAGCCAGCAGTACAAAAGGAGTGGTGGGCAATATGGCAGCACTACGCCTGCCGCGGCGAGTATCAGCGCAGCGAACCCGCTGCCAGATAGAGATATCGTATGACAGGCGAATCATGCAACCGTATCGACGGCGGCTCTTGCTGTCCTGTTATAACTCCACCATCAGATGCTTGGGTCACGGAAATATTGACGAGTTCAAAAATTTAATCGCTCTTTTATCAAAACGTGCGGCGGTTACAGTGGTATAATAAAAATCCCAGAGGCGTGCAAATACTAATTCAAATTCTTGGGGTATTGATGTCTAAAGTAAACAAATGATCAATTTGACATACTACTATTGGGCATGGTTTGTCGCCTCAGGCTGCATTTTCTGAAACCAGGCAAGGAGCGTCCAACGTGACCCAACTTATAAAAGAAGATACCAAAATATACACCGGCGAAGGAGTGGTCGCAAGGCGGTTGAAGTGCATTATACGGCTGGCTCTACGATCCCAGTGCGGCTGATAAAAAAGGAACAAAATTCGATAGCTCGCGTTATCGCGGGAACGCCTTTTTCGTTTCTGCTGGGTGCGGCTGCGTAATCAAAGGCTGGGATTGAGGCGTGGCCCTGGATTGTTCTTCACTAAAACACCCTCTGATCCCAGCCTTTGATTACGCGGCCCGCACCCAGCAGAAACGAAAAAGGCGTCCCGCGATCACGCGAGCTATCGAATTTTGTTCCTTTTTTATCAGCCGCACTGGGATCGTAGAGCCAGCCGGTATAATGCACTTCAACCGCCTTACCGACCACTGCCTCTTCGCCGGTGCCTATTTTGGTATCTTCTTTTATAAGTTCGGTCACGTTGGACGCTCCTTGCCTGGTTTCAGAAAATGCAGCCTGAGGCAATAGAACCATGCCCAATAGTAGTATGCTCAAATTGATCAATTTGTTTACTTTAGACATGATTGCCCCAAGAATTGAATTAGTATTTCGTAATGCTTCTTGGATTTTTATTATACCGGCTAACCGCCCGCGGCTTGATAAAAGAGCGATTAAATTTTTGAACTCGTCAATATTTCCATAAGCCCAAGCATATGCAAGAGCGTCTGAATGATGAGGTATGCCAGGAGCAGCAAGAACCGCCGTCGATACGGTTGCATGATTCGCCTGTCATACGATATCTCGATCAGGCAGCGGGGTTCGCTGCGCTGATACTTGCCGCGGCAGGCGTAGTGCTGCCGATATTGCCCACCACTCCTTTTGTACTGCTGGCTGCGGCCTGCTTCGCGCGCAGTTCGAAACACTTCCATGACAGGCTTCTGGCTAATCGCATTGCAGGTCCGATCATCCGCGAGTGGATTGAACACCGCAGCATTCCACAGCGGGTCAAGCGCTGGGTTTACTTCCTGCTGGCGATATCATTCGGCAGTTCCATCCTGATGATGCCGTCTGTCTGGCATCAGGTGATGCTGGCTGTGCTGGGCATCATCCTGGTTGTGTTTATCTGGCGCATACCCGTCAGGGATGTGCCTACCGGTCCATGACAGCGCGCACAGTCGATGACGACCCATGGCGGGCTGGTGTATTCAATTTGCTCCAATGAGCAAGAGACAATGCAACCAGCCCCATCTTAACCATGTTTATTGCGTTGCAATTGCGGTCTTACTTTGAAGCGGCTTGCGGCTCGGCCACAAAAATTTCAACACGACGGTTTCTAGCTCTGTTTGCGGGCGTATCGTTGGCGACGAGAGACTCGCGGGAACCACGACCATCGATACTGATGCGATTCGAGGAAACGCCCCGGCTCACCAAATAATCCCGCGTACTGGCCGCACGGTTTATAGATAAGGGATTATTGATTGCATCGCTACCCGAGTTGTCGGTATGTCCAATGATTGTTACCTGGGAAGCAGGGTTATTGCTCAGGCTCATCGCAAAACTATCCAGCACCGGTTTGAAATCATTTTTGATCTCCGCGCCGCCGGTATCAAATGAAATATCGCTGGGGATATCCAGCTTCAGGCGGTTATCCGATGTCTTGACGACTTGTACACCCGTACCTGAGGTAGCTTGTTCCATTTCCTTTTTTTGCTGTTCCATTCTTCTGGACCACACATTCCCGGCAATAGCCCCAAGGCCGGCACCCGCAGCTGCGCCAATCGCGGCACCTGTCCCTTTACCTGCAAGAACGCCAATTATTGCGCCTGTACTTGCGCCGATCCCTGCGCCTATAGCCGTGTCTCGAGTTCTGTTATTTTGCGTTTCAGGCGTACTGGCACAGCCACCCATTGCCAAGACTATCGCCATGGAAATAATTGATAATTGATTACGCATGATTCTCTCCTTATTTGTCGGTAAAGTGGAGCGGCTGATTATTTCTTCATATCATCAGCTCGCTTAAGCTAACTCTAGCAGAGGATGGGTGAAAACGAATTTTTTTAACCTGTAGAAGTGTGGCTATTCTATTTGTATCTCTTCCTCAGGATGGTGATGGGTGAAAAAGTCATCAATCACCCTCGTGGATGATGCAGGGCATGAATACGCTTCAGTCGTTCGCGCGCCACGTGAGTGTAGATTTGCGTGGTGGAAATATCCGCATGGCCCAACAACAGTTGCACAACGCGTAAATCAGCACCATGGTTGAGCAGATGCGTAGCAAAAGCATGGCGCAATGTGTGTGGTGACAATGGCTTGGCGATGCCGGCCTGCCGCGCATAACGTTTGATCAGATACCAGAAAGCCTGGCGTGTCATGGCCGAGCCACGGCTGGTAATGAACAGTGCGTTACTCAATCTCCCCTTCAGCAACCCCGGTCTAGTCTCTCTGGTGTAGCGAGCGACCCACTCCAGCGCGTCCTCACCCAAAGGCGTCAGCCGTTCTTTCCCACCCTTGCCGATCACACGTACAATACCCATGTTCAAGCTGATTTGCGGGCTCTCCAGGCTGATCAGTTCAGATACGCGGAGTCCGCTCGCGTATAGCACTTCAAGCATGGTGCGATCACGCAATCCCAACGGGACCTTGACATCGGGTGCACCGAGCAATGCTTCCACATCCGCTTCAGTGAGGCTCGCGGGGAAATTATGGGGCAGCTTGGGCGTATCAATATTGAGACTTGGATCAGTCTGAATTCTTCCCTGGCGCAACAGGAAACGGTAGAACCGCTTTAAACTCGACAGTTCGCGGCTGGTAGTGCTCGCCTTCACCCTGGCGGAAACCTTACAAGCAAGAAACTCCAACAGATCGGAATGCGTCGCGGCTACCAGCAAGCTATCATTCTGTTTTCGCTCTCTCCGTTTGCAAGCCATTGGCTGAACTGCTGCAGATCGCTCCGATAGCTCTCCAGTGTATTGCGCGATAGGCCATCTTCCAGCCATAAGGCATCCGAGAACTCGTCCAACAATCCTGCGTCAAGCTCAGCCCCGCTCATGATGCAACAGCCAGCGCTTGATAGTGAGCGGGACGCCATCACTTGCATTCATGAAGCCACCTAGCCCTCCGTTTCTGGTGATAACGCGATGACATGGAATGACTATCGGAAGCCGATTGGCGCCGCATGCCTGACCCACGGCACGGGGGGCGGAGTGCAGTTGTGTAGCGATATCGGCATAACTAAGTGTTGTGCCGCTGGGGATATTCTGAATGGTTTGCCATACGCGGCGCTGGTGAATAGTGCCACCGATGTGTAATGACAAGTCAAATATAAAACCCGGATCGGTCAGATACGCTTGCAATTGATTGCAGACTTCCTTGGCTAAAGGAGTGCGCGGAGCGAGTGGTTGCGTATCCAGCGGCAGATACTCGATATCGGTCAACCAGTCTTCCTCGATGCGAATACCGAGCACAGCAAATGGCGTAGCGAGCTTCGCCTGATAATCATCTGCTGATTTTGCTTTCAAAATAGTTTTCGTTTTGTTCATGACAGCATTGCTTATATTGCCAGTCGCCACATGGATCGGGTGTAACCTATTATGCCCCAGCTAATCAACATCTAAGGTCTGCTATTCTGCGACCCGCATAGCCGAATCCGGTGCGAAGGTTTGGTATTAATAAGTATTCTGTCTACTTTGACTTTATACGAATAGTCCGGCGATAATCAGACATTATCCGGCTTGAGCAATCTGCCGCCAAAACCATGAATTAAGGAGCAAGTAGTGAAATTTAACATAAAAAGCGGAAACCGGAGAAGCTGCGTAGTGCCTGTGTGGTGGTGGGCGTATTCGAGCCGCGCAAGCTGACCGATGCTGCGCAAGCCATGGACAAGATCGCCGATGGATATATCAGCGGCATATTGCGTAGCGGCGACATGGAAGGTAAGCCGGGCTCCGCACTGATCTTGCACAACGTGCCCGGCGCACTGTGCGAGCGTGTGTTGCTGGTAGGACTCGGCAAGGAACAAGATCTCAGTGACAAACAGTACTTCGATGCGGTACGTGCTACTTTCAAGGCGTTGCATGAGACCGGGGCTGTGGACGCTACTCTGTTTTTGACTGAAGCACCAGTAAAAAAGCGCGACGACGCCTGGAAAGTTTCACAGGCCGTGATTATGGCGATGGAAAGCATCTACCGTTTCGATCGCCTCAAAAGCAAAGCGGAGGGAAATAAACCGCATCTGCGCAAAGTCACGCTGGGCACGACCAACCGGACGCGGCTTGCCGCCAGCGAGAAAGCCCTGCAACAGGGACTTGCCATCGCCGATGGGATAAATCTGGTCAAAGATCTGGGTAATCTTGCGTCCAACATCTGTACCCCAACCTATCTGGCGGAGCAAGCCGTGGGGATAGCCAAGACTATAAGCTAAAGGTCACCATCCTGGAGCAGAAGGATATGGAGAAGCTTGGCATGGGATCGCTGCTGGCTGTTGCGCGCGGCAGCCGTCAACCCGCCAAGCTGATCGCTCTGGAATACTGGGGACGAGCGAAGAAGGAGAAACCCATCGTGCTGGTGGGCAAGGGTGTCACTTTTGATACGGGTGGCATTTCGCTTGAAGCCCGCAGCGGAGATGGATGAAATGAAGTACGATATGTGCGGCGCAGCCAGTGTGCTTGGCACTATTACAGCGATTGCGGAAATGCGACTCCCGATCAACGTGGTCGGCATCATACCCACCACCGAGAACATGCCGGGCGGCAATGCCACCAAACCCGGCGATGTCGTTACCAGTATGTCCGGGCAAACCATAGAAATCCTCAACACTGATGCCGAAGGTCGGCTAATCCTGTGCGATGCGCTGACTTACGCCGAACGCTATGAACCGGAAACGGTAATAGATATCGCCACCCTCACTGGCGCCTGTGTCATCGCACTCGGGCATGTTGCATCGGGTCTGCTCAGCAATGATGATGAATTGGCGGATGAACTACTGTCCGCCTCCGGGCAGGCGGCGGACCCTGCCTGGCGTCTGCCGTTATGGGACGATTACCAGGAACAACTGAAAAGCAATTTTGCCGATATGGCCAACATTGGTGGACGCGCCGGGGGAACCATTACTGCCGCCTGTTTCCTGTCGCGTTTCACCAAAAAATACCGATGGGCTCACTTGGACATCGCTGGTACCGCATGGAAATCCGGTAAGGAAAAAGGCGCAACAGGCCGGCCAGTACCGTTGCTGACGCAATTCCTGATCGGGCGGACACTGAAGAAAACCTCCGTAATGCCGTCATGACCGAAATCGATTTCTACTCTGGCGGTGGTGATAGATTGCATACTGCTTGCCGTCTTGTCGCCAAAGTGGTGCGGACAAGGCCTCAAACTGATGATTTATACTCCCGATGCGACAGTGGTCGAACGGCTCGACAAATTATTGTGGACTTTTTCTTCAACGGATTTTATTCCGCACTGCCGCGCTGAAGACAAGCTGGCCGGCGTAACCCCGGTCATACTCGGCCGCGAAGCCACGAATCTTCCACACGATGTGCTGCTCAACCTGGACGTTGAGCATCCACCTTTCTTCAGCCGTTTCCAGCGCTTGATCGAAATCACCGGAATCACGCCGGAGGATACGCAGGCGGCACGAAAGCGCTACCGTTTTTATCAAGACCGCGGGTACAAAATTCGCCACCATAAGCTTGGAGCGGTATAGTTAAACTAAAATTCAGGAGCATCATCTGGACCACTCGCCGCCCTGTATGATCTTTCACTCCACCTTCTAAAACCCATCACTCCGTGAATCCCAGAACCCCATGACATCCAGCAACGAAGCCTCGTCAGAAGCCGATTATGATGCAATACTGCACAAGCTGGATGCGTTGCTACGCAAGCATCAGGGCAAGCCGTCAGCTCTGGCTGAAGCTGAAACTGCGGTTGCGTCAGGGCAGGTCTCACTGACAGCGGCCGACAGCATACCGACGCTCACTGAAACGGTGTTTCTAACGCCCACAATGCTGTCGCCTCATTCTGACATCACATCACTACTGGAACAAATTCTGGATTCCGCACTTAAGGATGCCGGAGTCGATCTGACTGCGGGGGCGCGGATAGCATTGGTTCAAGCGCTGGAATGCCGTCTATTTGGTCTTTGATATACGTCCTTACTTCGACTGCATCAATTCACCATTTTTGCGCGGCCATTATTCATTGATTTGTCATGGGTAAAGCCTCTCATAGTAGTTCCGCGACCTGTGTCATCCCCATCTATGTCTTCCGTTATAATGGCAGGTTTCCCGGCATCGCCGATCTCGATATCCATGGAACTCGAAAAAAGTTTTGATCCGCGAACCATCGAAAGTCGCTGGTATTCCCCATTGGGAAGCCGCTGGCTATTTCAGACCCATGTCCGGGGGGAACGTCGACGGAGACAAATCTCGCCTACTGCATCATGCTGCCGCCTCCTAACGTAACTGGTACGCTGCATATGGGGCACGCCTTTCAGCATACTTTGATGGACGCGCTTACGCGCTATCACCGCATGGTGGCGACAATACGTCTATGGCAACCGGGAACGGATCATGCCGGTATTGCACCCAGATTGTGGTGGAACGTCAATTGGATCAGCAAAATATTGATCGCCGCGACCTGGGACGCGAAGAAATTCTCAAGCGCGTATGGCAATGGAAGGAGGATCCAGCTCCACCATTAGTCGCCAGATGAGGCGAATGGGTGCGTCCTGCGACTGGTCGCGTGAACGCTTCACCATGAAATAGGGGTTATCCCACGCCGTCACTGAAGTTTTCGTGCGACTTTATCGCGAAGGACTAATTTATCGCGGCAAGCGACTGGTGAATTGGGATCCGGTGCTGCAAACCGCTGTCTCCGATCTGGAGGTGATATCGACGGAGGAAGATGGATTTCTCTGGCATATTCTCTATCCGCTCGAAAATGCGGGCGGAGGTTTGGATGAGACAGAAACAGAAGTCGATCGTCGCCACTACCCGTCCCAAACCATGCTTGGCGATATGGCGGTCGCCGTGCATCCGGACGACCTCCGTTATCGCCACCTGATCGGTCGCCACGTGCGCCTTCCATTATGTGAGCGAAGTATTCCCATTATCGCCGACACGTATGTCGATCCGGAATTTGGTACCGGCTGCCTGAAAATTACTCCCGCGCATGATTTCAACGACTATCAGGTCGGGAAGCGGCACAAGCTTGTTCCGCTCGGTATCCTCACGCTGGATGGAAAAGTCGCCGAGTTGGCACCCGCTCAGTATCAGGGCATGGACCGTTCGGATGCTGGTAAAAAAA
>CAWKMH010000029.1:0-17129 GCA_963850515.1 uncultured beta proteobacterium | reverse complement strand
TTTTTAGCCACACCTATCTCCAACCTTACCGAAATATTGTTCGAACTATCCAGTACAGCGACCGTTCAGAAGTCGCAACGAATACACGGGTTTCAGCACGTCAAAGCCGGGTTGAGGCTTATACAGCGCGACAACCCCTGTTTTCATCACGAGACATAATTTGCGGGAGTCCGGTAATGCCCTAAATGAGCTTATCCGCTGTTTCTCAGCCCTGCGGCCACTCCATTGATAGTGAGCTGTATTGCACGCTTCACGGCATCGGTCGCATCGCCCGAACGATAACGCCGCAACAGTTCTACCTGCAGATGGTTGAGCGGATCGATATACGGTGTGCGATTACGAATACTGCGAGCAAGTGTAGGGTTATCCTGCAGCAACTCGGTGCGGCCGGTGACCGCGAAAAGCCACTTCACGCTGAGATCCCATTCTTTCTGTATGCGCCCAAAAACTTCTTGACGCAATTTGATATCGGTAACCAGCTCAGCATAACGCGATGCAATGCCCATATCGGTCTTGGCGAGCACCATATCCATGTTGGATAACATGGTTTGCAGAAATGGCCAGGTACTGTGCATTTCCTGCAGAAAACCCAGCCCTTTTTTGCCTCGGCCCTGGCGCTGGACAAACATTTCCACCGCCGTGCCAAAGCCGTACCAGCCCGTAATCATGGCGCGATTGACACCCCAGCTGAACGTCCAGGGTATGGCGCGCAAATCTTCTATCCGATCGGATTGGGTGCGTGATGGCGGACGGCTGCCAATATTAAGTCCGGCAATTTCCCTGATCGGAGTCGATTCCTGGAAATAGCGCTTGAACCCCGGAGTTTCGTATACAAGGTTGCGATAAGCGGTGAGCGCATCGTGCGCGAGTATTTCCATGGTACTGTGATACTCGGTGGCGCGTTTACCAAGGGGATCGCGGCTCAGCAACGTAGCCTCAAGCGTCGCAGCGACCAACGTTTCAAGATTTCGTCGCCCGATTTCCGGGTCGGCATATTTGCTGCCGATGACTTCGCCTTGCTCGGTGATGCGTATCTGACCATTCACGCTCGCCGGTGGCTGGGCTAGTATTGCCTGATAACTCGGGCCGCCGCCACGTCCAACCGTGCCTCCACGCCCATGAAAAAGGCGCAGTTCAACCTTGTGCCTAGCAAAATCTTCGTCAGCTCGGTTTCGGCCTTGTAGAGCTCCCAGTTGGCTGCAAGAAAACCGCCATCCTTGTTGCTGTCGGAATAGCCCAGCATCACCTCCTGCACATTGCCGCGCGAATCCAGGAGCTTGCGGTAATATGGCAGCGAAAATAACTCGTCCATAACGGCGCCACAGCCGCGCAAGTCCGCGATGGTTTCGAACAACGGAACGATATTAAGATGAGGTGCGGCTTTTCGCCGGGTTGCAAAAGGCCTGCTTCCTTGAGTAGCAGCGCGACCTCCAGTATGTCGGAAACACCGTCGGTCTTGGAAATAACGTAATTTGGCAACGCGGCACGGCCGAAGCGCCGATGAATTTCCGTTGCCGTTTGTGCCATGCTCGAGTTCGCTCTGAGCAAGTTCGGAGTATTCCAGATAAGGTGAGCGCAAGAGACGAGGACTGCTGATTTCGGTCAGCAGCCACTGCACCCGTTCGGTCTCGGTCAATTCGGAATAATTCCGGTCACGTGCACAATGCCCGAGCAATTCCGCAACGACCTGCTCATGTATGCCACTATGCTGGCGCATGTCCAGCGACGCGAGATGAAAGCCAAACACCTCCGCTGCGCGCCGCAGATGACGCAGATCGCCGCGCGCCAATAATTCGGATTTGTGCTGCTTGAGCGACTGAATGACGATATCAAGATCCTTGATGAATTCCGTGCTTTTTGCGTAGGGTGCAGCGGGTCCAACCGGTCGACGCTGCCTGATTACGTGACCGAGGCCCTGGCTGGTAGCAGCGAGCCGCGCATAAATACCGATTAATGCGCGGCGGTAAGGCTCATCCACGCGGCTGGGGGCTCGATCGGGCGACGCCTCGGCCAACGCCGCCAAGGCGTCATCCACATCCACGAGGCGCTCGGTCAGGCTTAGCCTGCGGCCTATCCGATGTACTTCACCCATATAAAAATCCAATGCCAGCGCCGACTGTCTCTCAGCCGCATGCAGCATGACTTCATGGGTGACGAAAGGATTGCCGTCGCGATCGCCGCCTATCCAGCTGCCGATGCGAAGAAATGGAGGAATATATGGCGCATCCACGCCCATCCGACGTTCCAGCAAATCCTCCATTTCCGCATACAGACGCGGTACCTCGGTGAGAAAAGTGTAGTGATAATAAGCCAGGCCATTATTGATTTCATCATAAACCGAGAGACGCGCCGAACGCAGGATACGGGTCTGCCATAATATCTGAATGGAACAGCGCAGCTCCTCTTCGTTATTGCGTAGCTCATCCGGCGTAAGTTGCATGCGATCACGAGCGTTCAAAAGATGTGCAATGGCCAGGTGGCAGTCCAGTATGCTTCTGCGTTGCACTTCAGTTGGATGGGCGGTCAAAACAGGCGAAATCAGCGCCTTATCGAAAAACCGGGCCAGGGCAGCGCCACTCGTTCCGCGGGAGATAATCAAGTCCAGCGCGTTCGCCACGCTGCCTGCCTGTGGCAGCGATCCGGCGAGAAGGTAGCTGCGGCGGCGGCGATTGTGATGCATATCCTCGGCAATGTTCGAAAGCTGCGAGAATTGGCTAAATGCGCGAACCACCGCTTCCGTCGCCTTGTTGCTCAACTGATTGAGCATCACGTCCAGTTCTTGTCGCGCCTCCAGGTCCTGCTCACGCCGAAATCGAATCGCGGTCTGGCGAATATTCTCGACAAGATCGAAAAGTAGGCTCGCCTTCCTGCTCACGCAGGGTATCGCCCAGCATACGGCCCAGCAGGCGGATATCCATGCGAAGAGGTCATCCTTGGGCTTGTCATCATTGATGATATGATTTTTTTCGAGGCTTCCGCTTGAGGAAGCAAGGGATGTCATAACGCTACCTCTTCTTGAACGCAGATACGAGCTGATGGCGGGTGCACTTCAATCCGGCTTGGAGCTTGGCATGCTAAAATAAGCGCCGGCAATAATTCCCTAATTTTCTCATCGTAATAATAATGCTTAATTCATCATCCATACCCTCACAAATCATTATCGCGACCCGTGAAAGTGCTCTTGCATTGTGGCAAGCGCATTTTATACGAGCACGGCTGGCGAAATTATACCCGCAAATAGAATGCGAGATACTTGGGATGACCACTAGAGGGGATCAGATACTTGACATATCCCTCTCGAAGATCGGCGGCAAGGGGTTGTTCATAAAAGAACTGGAACAGGCGCTGGAGGACCGCCGGGCAGATATCGCCGTGCATTCGATGAAAGATGTGCCGATGGATATGCCGGCGGGATATGCGCTGGCAGCTATTGCCGAACGCGAAGATCCGCGCGACGCCTTTGTTTCCAATCAATATGCCGGCCTCGACGCACTCCCGCCGGGCAGCGTGGTAGGAACTTCGAGCCTGCGGCGCGAAAGCCAGTTGCGCGCGCGCTTTCCGCATTTGCAGGTACAGCCATTGCGGGGTAACGTTCAGACCCGCTTGCGCAAGCTCGATGAGGGACAGTTTGCGGCGATTATTCTCGCAGCTGCAGGTTTAAAACGGCTGGGGCTGGCTGATCGCATTACCGCATTGCTAAGTCCAGAAGTGAGTTTGCCGGCGGTGGGGCAAGGTGCTTTGGGGATCGAATGCCGGTCAGATCGAACCGACTTGATCAAATTGATGGAACCTCTGCATCATCTTCCGACCGCTCAGTGCGTTGAAGCGGAACGCGCCATGAGCCGTGCTTTGGGGGGAAGCTGCGAGGTTCCGCTGGGTGGTTTTGCAGAAATAAATGGAGGTGTCTTGCGGCTGCGCGGTTTCGTCGCCCGCCAGGATGGATCGCGCGTGATAAGCGATGAACTGAGCGGCAATCCCGGGATGGGTGCGGGAATGGGCGCACAACTGGCACAGAATCTGAAGGCACGTGGCGCGCAAGAAATCCTGACGGCACTGGAATCCCAAACGATTGAACCCGTGAGCCATCCGTGACCAGGCCGCTCGCCGGGATCGACATCCTGGTTACGCGTCCGGCGCATCAGGCTGGCGAGCTTGCTGACAGGATACGCATGGCGGGCGGTAATCCTGTTTTGTTTCCGGTGCTCGAGATTCTCGATATCCCGAATCTGAATCCGTTACTGGACTTGATCGATCGGCTCGATGAATTCGACATTGCAATTTTTATCAGCCCCAACGCCGTTGCCAAGGCGATGAGCCTCATCAGCGAGAAGCGGACGCTGCCCGTCAAGTTAAAAATAGTCGCTGTTGGCCAGGGCACTACGAAGGAGCTGGGAAACTTCGGCGTCACCGGGGTAATCGCGCCGGCTTTGCGCTTCGATAGCGAGGCTTTGCTTGATCTGCCGCTCTTGAGGCAGGTGAAAGGCAAGCGTATCGTAATTTTTCGCGGCGACAAGGGGCGTGAATTGCTTGCGGAAAGTTTGCTGAAGCGAGGCGCCGTCCTCGAATACGCGGAATGCTACCGCCGTGTCATGCCGAAACCGGATGCTGCCCCGTCGCTGAGCGCGTGGGCAAATACCAGGATGAAGGCGATTACCATAACCAGCAGCGAAGGGCTGCGTAATTTATGCGAAATGGTGGGCGAAACCGGCGGAGCATGGCTTAAGAAAACGCCGTTGTTCGTTTCTCATGTGCGTATAGCCCAAGCTGCGGGAAATCTCGGGTTCGCCCATGTCATTCTGACCACTGCTGGGGATGATGGATTACTGGAGGGTTTGCTGAATTATTTTCGGCCAGAAACCACCAGAGAGATTCCCGGCCTGGAAAAACCATGAGCACGGAAAAACAACCCGGCAAGACCGAAAAACCTCGGGAAGTGCGCAAGAGGTTGGCCTTGCGCATTCCTCCGCTCTTGATTTTTGTCATAATCCTTGTGCCCATTATCGCGCTGCAATGGTATGACACTCGTAGTCAGATCGGGGGATTGCAGCATGAGCTGGCGAAGCGGTTGGCCGAAGCCGATGCTTCGGGAAAAGAGTCGCGCAATATTGTAGTGGAAGCAGCCGAGGCAGGACGCCGGGCAGAAACAAAGCTCGGTTTGCTTGAATCAAGGCTCGCCGAATCGCAAAACCAGCAGTTGGCGCTTGAGGCGCTGTACCAGGAACTTACGCGTAATCGCGATGAGGCAACGCTGGAAGAAGTGGAACAACTGCTGCTCATCGCCAATCAGCAGCTTCAGCTTGCAAGTAACGTAAAAGCAGCCCTGATCGCAATGCAAGAGGCCGACGCCCGGCTGCAGCGTCTTGACCGTCCGCAGTTGTCTTCCCTGCGTAAGGTTCTGTCAACGGATATGGATCTTCTCAAAGCTGCGCCATATGTGGATACGGTAGGCGTCAGTATACGCCTGGACAATCTCGCCGCTTCGGTCGATGCATTGCCGCTGGCAATGGAACTTCGCCCGCCCGAACCCGGCTCTTCCCAGTCCCGGATTCCAGTAACCGAGAATGTGTGGCTCCAGTTCCTGTACGAAGCGTGGGAAGACATAAAGCGCCTCGTGCGGATTCAGCACATGGATAAGCCGGATATTGCCCTGCTATCGCCATCACAAGCTTATTTTTTGCGGGAAAATCTAAAGCTGCGTCTTTTGTCGGCGCGGCATGCGCTCCTCGCGCGCGATGGAACGAGCTTCAAGGCCGATATCGATGCATCCATGGATTGGATAGGCCGGTATTACGACAACAGCTCGAAGTCTGTCGTCAATATGATTGAAACCCTGCACCAGTTGCGAGAAAGTGAAGTCGGTATTGAATTGCCCCGTATTTCCGCGAGTCTCGACGCAGTGCGCAACTATCGTCTTGCCCGTGAGCGGGGAAATAGATGAAGGGAGCGCTCTGGCTTCTGGCGTTGTTCCTGATTGCGGTAGCGGTAACACTTGCGGCCAAATACAACAGCGGTTATGTACTGGTAGTGGCCCAGCCTTATCGCATCGAGCTATCGCTCAATTTATTGGCAGCGTTGCTGCTGGTAATATTTTTTATCGCCTATTTCGTAGTGCGGCTGGCTGTCGTTACTTTCAGGTTGCCAGCGGAAGTGAGCGGATTTCGTCTCCGCCGGCGTCGCGAAAAAGCACGAATGATGATGCTGGATGGGCTCAGAGCTTTCTTCGAAGGCCGTTATGCCAAGGCTGAGAAAGCTTCTGCGGCCGTTCTGGAACTGAAAGAACCTCCCTCCGTCAGCGCGCTTAACGCAATGGTTGCGGCCCGTTCCGCGCACGAGCTGAGAAAGTATTCTCGTCGTGACGAGCTCATTGCCATGGCAAAAACGAGCGCACCGAAAGAAATAACCTTGCTGCTGATGACGCAAGCCGAGTTGCTGCTGGATGAACATCGGCCCGAAGAGGCGCTAAAAATATTGCATTCTCTTCCTCATACCGGGGCGGGCAAGCATACCGCGGCGTTGCGGCTGGAACTGAGAGCGCAGCAGCGATCAAAAAATTGGGACGCCGTACTGGATCTGCTCGGGCAACTGGACCAGCGCAATGCTGTTGACAAGACAGTGATGAGGCAACTACGGCTGCAGGCGCGTATGGAAAGTCTCAAAAGCAGGATGTTGAATCCGCAGGCACTGAAGGAATATTGGCAGAATACATCTTCAGCCGACAAGAAAGACAGCAAATTAGCTGCTGCCGCTGCGCGGGCTTACGCAGCGATGGGCGATTGTGTCACAGCTCATCAGATTATCGAGGAGAGTTTAAATGCCCAGTGGGATTCCGAATTAGCCGGATTGTATGCAAAATGTCTGGGAAGCGACGCCATCAGCCAGATCGAGCACGCCGAAGCGTGGCTCGAATCTCATCCAAATGACGCCTGCCTGCTGCTGGCGCTGGGCAAACTTTGCGTTTATTGTGAGCTTTGGGGCAAAGCGCAAAACTATCTGGAGGCAAGCCTGTCGGTGGACCCGGATTATCCCGCTCATCTTGCATTGGCGCAGTTGAACGAGAAACTCGGACGGCTCGAACTGGCAAGGGATCACTACAGCAAGGGACTGGAACTTGCATTGTGGCGACTGGACGCGCTAGAGCAGGAGTAACTCGGAAATGGATCGGGCAGGGTCCGATTGGTTTCATTCCAGCCCGCTGTATGCCAAAAGATAATTGTCTTATGCCGTGCAACAGCGGATTGCCGGATGAAGCAGGTCGGGAAAAAGTTCAAGATCGGGGTTCGCGTGGCGAAACAGTGAATGCGTCGGAAAAGAATTCCTCTTCCGGAAGGCTGCGCAGCGTAGTGAAATCCTTGTGGGCGGCTTCAACCATTGCCGGTGTTCCGCAAGCGTATATCTGATATCCGGCGAGGTTGTCAAAATCCTGCAGCACGGCCTGATGCACCAGGCCGGTCCTTCCGCTCCAGTTATCGGCCGGCAGTGCCTCGGATAGCACCGGGATAAACGTAAAGTTGTCATGCTCCCGCTGCCAGTTTCCTGCCATGTCCGCCATATATAGATCGGCCTTCGTACGGTTACCCCAGTAAAGCACGATCTGCCGTTCATTGGCGCGCAGATTTGTACGTGGAAGATATGCTCGAGTATGCTTTTAACCGGGGCGAAACCCGTGCCGCTGGCAACGAATATGATTGGTTTATCTGAATCTTCGCGCAGAAAGAATGTGCCGAGCGGCCCCTCAAAGCGCAAAATATCCTTTTCTTTCATCTTGGTGAACACATGCTCGGCGAACGTACCCCCCCGATAGTTGCGCACGTGCAACTGGAGCAATTCGTCGTCATGAGGTGCGTTCGCCAGCGAAAACTCCGGCGCTTGCCATCTTTCATGAGAATGTCAATATATTGCCCAGCGAGAAATTGCAACCGCTCGTTAGTTGGCAGCTTCAGGGAAATAACCATTACATCAGGGGCGACTCGCGCCAGTTGCTGGACACGGCACGGCAGCATTTTGACTTTGATATCTTTTATTGCCCCAATTTCCCGACATTCAATTGTAAGTTCCGATAGCGGCACGGCACAGCAAAACAATGCCATTCCAGCCTGTTTCTCCATTTCGGTTAACGTACCTTCGTTATGACTGCCGAAATCCACCGTTCCCTGTATGATTTTGCCCTTGCAAGTCCCGCAGGCGCCGTTTCGGCAACCATAAGGAAGCGGAAAACCTTCACGAAGCGCGGCTTGCAACACGGTTTCACCGGGTTGAGCGAAAAAGACGTGTCCGCTCGGCTTGATAGTGATTTGATGCGGCATCTGATTACGAATTGAGTCAATAAAGACAATTTAACTGACGGCAAAGAAGAAAATGAACACGACGAAACGGACGCTTTTATTTATTGGTTGCGGCGACATTGCCTTGCGCACAGCGCCCCTGCTACAGGCCCACTACCGGCTACTGGGCTTGCATCGGAGACCTGAGAGCCGCGCCGGTTACGTTTGCATGGGATTACGCCAGTGCTCGGGAATCTCGATATACCGCGGCAGCCTTGCCAAACTTGCGGGAATGGCTCATGCAGTTGTTCACCTGGCCCCGCCACCGAACCGTGGTCAACGAGATACCCGTACCGCAAACCTCCTGGCAGCGCTGACAAAGCGGCCAAAGATGAAGGGGGCAATGTTACCACAACGTCTTGTCTACATCAGTACCAGCGGTGTGTATGGTGATTGCAACGGCGCGCTGGTGGATGAAACCCGATTGATAAATCCTCAAACTGCGCGCGCAATACGTCGTGCCGATGCAGAGGCGCAGGTGCGCTATTGGGGACTGCGCAATGGCGTGAGTGTTTCAATCCTTCGCGTGCCGGGTATTTATGCCGACGATCGCTTGCCGCTGGCCCGGTTGCGTGAGCGCGCGCCAGCGTTATTGCCGGAAGAGGATAGCTATACGAACCACATACACGCCGACGACCTCGCCCGCATTATCTCCGCGGCGTTGCACTACGCAAAACCGGGCAGGGTTTACCATGCCTGTGACGACTCGATACTTAAGATGGGCGAATACTTTGATCTCGTGGCGGACCATTTCGATCTGCCGCGGCCGCCGCGTATCTCCCGGGCCGAAGCGGAAAGTTTTATATCGCCAGGTATGCTATCGTTCATGCAGGAATCGCGGCGGTTGGCAAATGTCCGTATAAAGCACGAGTTGCGTGTAAACCTTCGCTATCCCACCGTGGTCGAGTGTTTCACGCCGAGCGCAGCAAGTACTTCGGAAAATGGGTAAAATCCGGTCTACGGATGATTTAATGCCACGCACAATCAGCACAATCGCAATGGAACCCATACTCATCATTAGCAATTTGCCCGATAGAGCGAGCGCAATGGCCCTTGCTCACAAACTGGTCGATGAACGGTTGGCGGCCTGCGTTAACGTGCTTGATGGATGCACTTCGGTCTACCGCTGGCAGGGGAAAAACGAAAGTATCCGCGAAGTGCCGATCTTTATTAAAACCCTTGCGCAGCATTATGCACGGTTGGAGCAATTGATAAACGCGATGCACCCCTACGAACTACCCGAAATCATTGCTGTCCCAATTAACAACGGATTGCCTGCTTATTTGAAGTGGATCGCGGACGAAACCTCAGTCTCGGACATAATTGATTAGAACCGGTTGCCATGCGCCTGAGCCAATATTTTTTGTTGTTGCTGTGTTTATGCAGTATCAATAGCTTCGCAGAGGAGAGGAAGCCTTTTGGCTTTCTTTCAGGCTTGCAGCAGCTTGGCTCGGGTTTTGAGCAGAGTGAACAGGAATTGCTCCCTCCGGATCAGGCTTTCAAATTGACGGTCAAGGTCCGGGATGCAAATACGCTGGTAGCCCAATTCGAACCGGCAAAAAACTATTATCTTTATAAAGACAAGGTTGCGTTCAAGCCCCAGGATGCCGGGACATCGATCGAGAAAATCTCACTGCCGCCGGGAACAATAAAAAGCGATGTTACTTTCGGGCAGGTCGAAGTCTTTCATCAGCCATTCGAAGCGTTGATTTCCCTGAAACGCGACGCATCGTCATCCGGCAAACTGACTCTCGTCGCTACCTACCAGGGCTGCAATGAGCCAATAGGGGTTTGCTATGCGCCTATCAATAAGGTAATCGAGCTGACGCTGCCAATGGCGAAAGCCGCCGCCGGCGCGGTGGCCGATGCCATGAGTAGCTCCGCAGTGGCGGCGCCATCGGCCGCTTCAAAACCGGACGCGGCCGCAGAGCTGTTCCCGTCTGCAGGATCACCTGCCATCGAGACAGAATCGAACCGAATAGAGCGGATGTTCGAAAGCGGTAATTTTTGGCTGATCCTGACCGGTTTCTTTGGTATCGGCCTGCTGCTCTCGTTTACTCCCTGCGTATTTCCGATGTTCCCGATTCTGTCCGGAATCATTGCCAGAGGCGGTACAAATGTCACCAAGACCCACGGATTTCTCCTGTCGCTAGCCTATGTCATGGGAATGGCGATTACGTACGCCATCGCCGGCGTGGCGGCTGGGCTTTCGGGCGCAATGCTCTCCGCAGCTTTACAAAATGCCTGGGTGCTGGGTACGTTCGCGCTGGTCTTTATAACGCTTGCTCTTGTCCATGTTCGGTTTCTATGAGCTGCAATTACCCTCCTTTCTCCAGAGTAAGCTTTCCGAGGAAGCGGGGCATTTAAAAGGCGGGCATCTGACCAGCGTATTTGGCATGGGGGCGTTATCGGCATTGATCGTCGGGCCGTGTGTAGCTGCTCCGCTGGCTGGGGCATTGCTTTACATCAGCCAGACCCGCGACATCGTGCTGGGTGGATCGGCGCTGTTCGTCATGGCCCTCGGCATGGGTGTGCCACTGTTGATATTGGGCGCATCCGCAGGGGCAATTTTGCCGAAAGCGGGCCCATGGATGGAGTCTATCAAGCAATTTTTTGGCGTATTGCTGCTGGGGGTTGCAATATGGCTGATATCGCCGGTCATTTCCGCGGTTGTGCATATGCTGCTGTGGGCAGCCTTATTGATCATCTCAGCCATCTACCTGCACGCGGTTGATCCACTGCGTCCAGGAGCTTCCGGTTTTCAGAAGCTCCTGAAGGGCGTTGGGCATGATTGCATTGCTGACCGGAATTGCATTGCTGGTGGGTGTTTTATCCGGCAGTCGCGATATTTTGCAGCCCCTCTCAAAGTTAGATATTGCTGCGGTCGATGCATCCGGAATAAAACAGGATGTCGCGCAAACCGGATCATTTGCCCTTTCAGAGAGTGAAATCGGTCGCGGAATTTGAGCAGCATGTCCTTCAGTCCAGGAACCAATACGTGATGGTGGATTTTTCCGCGGACTGGTGCATTTCCTGCAAGGAAATGGAGCGCTTCACGTTTTCCGATTCGCAAGTACAGTCCCGGCTGAAAGATGTGGTACTGTTGCAGGTTGATGTTACCGACGGAACACCGGATGACATGGCGTTGCTCAAACGCTTCAAGCTTTTCGGCCCTCCCGGCATTCTGTTCCTCGATCGCGAAGGACGTGAAATTCCCGGCATCAGGCTTATAGGGTATCAGGACAAGGAAAGCTTTCTGAAGATACTCAATGCGGTCTTGACCTAGCCGTTTCCGAAAAAGGTTCAATTCATCCGGATGTCCATCGTTCTGAGTTCGAGCGAGGTGCGTTCGCCAATTGCCGGCTGCGGCTCAATGCAAACCGCTATTTGTGGGATTTACATTAAATGACCAAATTGCAGCAGGTATTATTGTATACAGGTGTCGCCATACTTGCGGTAGCGGCGGGATTTCTTGTTGCGGGGCCAGCTGATGAGCAGCGATGCTCAATCCGGGCAACTGATGCGGCGGTGGCGAGTAGAGGAGCCGAGGCGATATTTGCCGCAAGCTTGCCCGATCTGCAGGACGAAAGTCAGGCAATATCGCAGTGGCGGGGCAAAGTGATGGTAGTTAATTTCTGGGCAAGCTGGTGCGAACCTTGTCGCCAGGAAATTCCCGAGTTCATTGAACTCCAGGAAAAATTCAGGGATAACGGCCTGGTTTTTATCGGCATCGCGGTGGATCAGAAGGAAAGAGCGGCAGCATTCAGCAAAGAGATCGGTATTAATTATCCCGTATTGGTGGGAGATATGAAAGCCATGGCACTGGCGGAGGCAGCAGGAAATCGCCAGGGAGCGTTGCCTTTTACCGTCGTCATCGATCGTAACGGAAAAATTATCGGTACGAAATTAGGTCGTCTCAGTCAGGAAAAACTTGAATCCATGTTCAAGCCCTTGCTGTAGAGGGGCAGCCTCATCCACTCCTGAAGCTATGGGTTTCAGCGAAATGATAACATTTCTATTTACTGCGGAAGCGAGGCAGTGGTGCGAATTTTGTGCTTGCAGCGTGTCGGACTTGAAGGAAATCGGCTGCAAAAGCGTTCGGCTAATCCATATTTCGCTATTAATTCTTAAAGTCCGACAGGCTGCTAGGCCAGCGCCCGATAAAGATTATAAGAGCTCATGATGACAATCAACGTTCCCACCAGTATCAGTAAAGTTCGTGCATGGAGTTTTTTGCACAGCACTGCCGCAAACGGCGCGGCAAACAAACCTCCGAATACCAGCCCTACGATGATGGACCACGTATTGGTTTCCATCAGCAATGTAAAAACCGCGGCGCCTGCCAGCGTCAGAAAGAATTCAGCGAAATTGACCGAGCCGATGGTCGTGCGGGGATCGTTTCCCGAACTGACCAAAGTGGATGTCACCACCGGCCCCCAGCCGCCCCCGCCCGCCGCATCGACGAATCCGCCAAACAGCGCGAATTTTCCGACATGCCTCGGGGAGTCCTTGCGCAAACGCAGCGGGCGAAACGCTTTACTGAGGATGTATATCCCCAGCAGCAACAGATAAGTGGAAATATACGGCTTGAATACGGCGCCGTCGATCTGCGTCACCAGCACCGCGCCCAATATGCCACCGAGAATACCGGGCACCAGCAAGCGTACAAACAATTCCTTATTTACATTGCCGAATTTGACGTGGGAAATACCTGAAACGCCGGTGGTGAAAATCTCCGCGATATGAACGCTGGCGCTGGCCGCTCCCGGCGTCGCGCCTGTTGCCAGCAGGAATGTGGTGGCGGTAACGCCATAGGCCATGCCCAAGGCGCCATCCACCACCTGCGCGAGAAACCCGACCATCACCGCGGTCCAGAAAAGCCTGCCGCTGACTGTCTCGCCAATAATTTGCCAGCCGCCAAACCAGTTATTGGAAATAAAAAAGCGACCCGTCAAAAACAGGACCAGCGCAATCAACACCGCAACGATAAACCATACGCGGCGTTGAGGAGCGGATGGGCGCCAGGATGAGAGACAGGCTCCTCGACGGGAGGAAGCCCCAATTGCTGGTGTTCCACGTTGATTGGATTTCGCGTCAGATCCAGGTTGCGAATCTTCATATGTCTGGTCCTCTGCCTCTTCTATTTGCGCACTATACCGAATGAGCAAATTGCAGAAATAACCTAATAGAATATGGTTATGCTTTTGCTTTTTTGGATGTTGCGGCGAATAAGCGCGAGCCTTGAAAATACCGAGGCCGATCAATACATGGAATAGGTGCGTGTTAGCCGATATCATTCTTATCATTCATTTTCTGTTCGTGCTGTTTGTTGTCGGCAGCCTGCCGTTGATCTGGATAGGCGCATGGATGAGGTTGGGATTTTGTGCGAAATCTCCGGTTTCGGCTTGCGCATCTTGCCGCCATCCTGTTTGTGGTTGTCGAGTCTCTCGTTGGCATGGTATGTCCGCTTACGTTGTTGGAAGACTGCTGCGCGGCGGGGAAACCGGTAGTAATTTCATCCAGCGCTGGCTGCACCGTATACTTTTCTATGATGTTCCGGAATGGGTATTGACAACAGTCTATGTGCTTGTTTGCAGTTCCTGGTCATCATTACTTTCAGACTGTTTCCGCCGCATCATCGCAAACGTCAGCCATAGCATGGTCCAGGCTCTGACTGCGATAATTGACCCGTCCTTACGCTGAGGGTAAAGTTGGCGAGAGGAGATTGACTGTGCCTTAAAATTCCGCTAACTCGCTGCCCAATTGTCTCATCAGGATAAACGTGTCAACCATGTCCCCGATAACGCTTTTGCATCGCTTTACATGCCACAAGCGTCTGATTATCGGTCTGGGCACTTTGGCTGCCATCATTGCTGCTCTTCGGGCTGCTCGGTTATTTCTGGCTGCCGGGATATGCCAAGACCAAGCTTGAAACGTTGCTGTCAGAAGCCGTGCATCGGCCTGTGACAGTACAATCAATTGATATTCAGCCTTATACGCTGGAATTGACGGTTCGTGGTTTTCGCGTGGGTGAAAAGGAGACGGACATCGATGCGGAGAAAGCCTTTTTTCCGTTGATGAACTGTATACCAACCTTAGCATCGCTTCCATTGCCCGGCGGGCGCCGGTAATCAGCTCTGTATCGATTAAAGCACCCGCGCTGCGTCTGGTTCGTGAAGGCGAACAACGCTTCAATATCACGGATCTGATAGAAGACTTCATGAATACGCCCAAGGAGCCGAGGGCGGCAAGACCATGTTTTCGGTGAGTAATATCACGATCGAAGGCGGCCGCTTCGAATTTGTCGACCGGCTCAAGAAGAGTCAGCAGGAAATCTCCGAAATCCGCGTTGGGGTACCCTTCGTTGCCAACTTTGAAAACGACGAGGAAAGCCTGGGTGGAGCCGCACTTCAGCGCCAAGATCAATGGCGCGCCGCTCGCTCTCAACGGCAAGTTACGTCCTTTTACCAGAAATCGCGAAGCAACACTTGAACTCAAGCTTAACGATGTCGATTTGACCCGAATAGACGAATATTCGCCAATTCCGGTCGGCATCAGCCTGCTTTCCGGACGCTTTGATAGCGACTTATTATTGACTTTTACCCAGGTAGACGGCGAATCGCCAAGGATGGTTCTTACAGGCACTGCGGCGCTACGGAAATTGGGAGATTGAGAACCATGCGGTGGAAGTGCCATATGCCGCGAAATTCGACCAGCTTGACGTTAAATTGACCGAAGATCAATCTGAATGGCCAGAAGCCCTCGCATGCCGGACTGGTCCTGGCCGAAGTTGCGGTAGTTCGCAAAGGACGAATCAGAACCGGTGCTGAGCTTACCGAAATTAAGCGTGGATAGAGGTTGTGGTTGATTCCAGGCGGCAGAGCGCGCGTTTCGGCACGGTTACGCTGGATCGATTCAAGGCGTCGATGCGCCGCGAAACCGATGGCCGGCTCGACCTTGTCAAACTTTTTGCTGCGCAGCCGCCAAAGCATGAGCCGAACCGGAAGCGACCCCTGCCAAACGGAGACTGGTAAACCATGGACGGCACGGCTCGGCAGCTTGAAGTTGATAGCCGCGGCACTACGCTTTGAGGACGCACACTGACAAAGGTGGCGCCGATGGTGGTCGATCCGCTGGATTTAACCTTAACGATATCGACTTCAGCGGAGCAGCGCCGCTGAAGCTGGCACTCTAAGGCCGCAGTAAATCAAAAGGGAGCCTGGAAACAAATGGTTCGCTGGCCTGGGCGCCGCTAATGGCCGATCTTGCCGTAGATGCCAAAGATATTGATCTCGTTCGTTGCAAGGCTGGGCCGGAGACCGGTTGAATGCACTGATGACGCGGGGCGCGGTGTCCTTCAAAGGTAAGCTAAGGCGGACGGGACGCCGTTGAAAGTGGCGGTGAATGGCGAGAGCCGATTTACCAACTTTAATGTCATCGACAAGGTTAACGCGACCGATCTCATGCGCTGGCGAAGTCTTGATATTAATGGGATCGAGTTTGTCAATGAACCCTTGCGAGTGGACATCGATTCGATCGCTATTGCCGACTTCTTCGCGTTGTCATGCTTTCTCCCGAGGCGAACTCAATCTCAAATATATCGTCAGGCAGGACAAGGAAGAGCCAGCGTCGAAAACCGCTTCGGCCGCACCGCCACAGGACGAGAAAACCACTGCTACCACGCCGCCTGCTACTGCTCAGTCCTCCTCCCCCGCGGCAAAGAGCCCCAGCCTGTTCGTATAGGCCGCGTCGTGATGCAGGGGGGAACGTCTAATTTCCATGACACTTCATCAAGCCCAACTACCGGGCAAACTTGACAGGTCTTGCCGGACGCGTTGGGCCCGCTGGATCCAAAAAAACCGGGGGAAATAGATATTCGCGGAGTGGTGGACAAAACCGCTCCCGCTGAAGATCGATGGCAAGGTCGATACCATGGGCAAGGAACTCTATCCTCGACATTACTGCATCGGCAAAGGGTATCGATATGCCTACCTTCAGTCCTTATTCCGGGAAATATATCGGCTACGCGATTGAGAAAGGCAAGCTATCGGTTGATATTCATTATCACGTCGAAAAAGGGGAGCTGACGGCTGAAAACAATGTTTTTCTTGATCAATTGACCTTAGGCGAGAAAGTTGAAAGCCCGGATGCACTATCGATTCCGGTAAATCTTGCGCTTGGCGCTGCTAAAGAACCGGCGAGGCGAAATTGATGTTCATCTGCCGATCAGCGGCTCCATCAACGATCCGCAATTCAGCATTGGGGGGCTTATTGTCAAGGTCATCCTTAATCTGCTTACCAAAGCGGCGACCGCGCCCTTTGCCCTGCTCGGCTCATTTTTGGGTGGCGGTGAAGAGTTATCGGAGATAGACTTTTTACCCGGCAGCGCAAAGATTGCGCCCGAAGCCGAAAAACGCCTTCAAACATTATCCAAGGCGTTGATAGACCGGCCCGCACTCAAGCTCGAAATTACGGGAAGGGCCGATCCGGAGCATGATCCGGAGGCTTTGAAACGCGCGATACTTGAACGTAAGGTTAAAGAGCAGAAGCTGTTGGAAAGCGTAAAAAAAGGAGAAGCGTTCGGTGGATGATATCGAACTGAATCCCGAGGAATATGAAAAATACCTGACGCTTGTTTATAAGGATGCAAAGTTTGCCAAACCCAAAAACTGGTGGGTCTGACCAAAAGCCGTGCCGGAAATGGAGCAACTGATGCTGGCCAATATCGATGCCGGCGATAGCGAGATGCGCGATCTTGCGGAGCGCCGGGCGGTTGCCGCGCGCGATTGGCTGGTCGGGCAAGGTGGT
>CAWKMH010000028.1:0-20109 GCA_963850515.1 uncultured beta proteobacterium | reverse complement strand
TATGTGCCTGTTCTTGGCTCCGTTGGTATTACTCAAACCCTGCGCCGATATGGTACAGAAAGCAAACTCCCAGACAAACCCTTCAGGCGAACCGTTCAGGCAAACCTTGGATATCTCCTGATACTCCCCGACTCCTCGTAAAACCGTAGCTGACTGCTCCAGGCTCATCCTCATGAATATGGCCGAGCCGCAAAAAAAAAGGATGGTAGCGAGGGCGGCAAAAATCAGCTCAGCATGGATACGCAGAGGTCGTTGGCTGATCAACTGCTTGATCGGCAGATCGCCAGCGGCTCGTGGTAGCTTAACGCTCGCGAATTAACCATATCTCATCTGATACCGCCCTGGTTCCACAGCTCAGGTTATGTATGCTTCCGAACAGAGTGAAGCGAATTTCCCTATTAGGATGCAGTCACTCTCTGTTGTGTTCAACCCGGTTAACAGAGACAAGAACCCCGAAGACATTGGATTTGAGGGATTGCATGTCGGAGGAAAACTTTTGAGATATCGATAATAGGAGATTCATGATGGCTTCAGGTAAAGAAAAAAGTGATGACCGAAGCAGCAGCCGCGAAAGCAAACGCGGTTTTGCTTCCATGGATGAAGCTAGACAACGTGAAATAGCCAGCCAGGGTGGTAAAGCCGCTCATGAAAAGGGTACCGCACACGAGTTTGATTCTGAAGAAGCTCGCGAGGCTGGCAGGAAGGGTGGCAAAGCGGCTCATGAGAAGGGCACCGCACACGAGTTTGATTCGGAGGAGGCTCGTGAAGCCGGCAGCAAAGGTGGCAAGGCAGCTCATGACAAGGGTACCGCCCACGAGTTTGATTCGAAGGAAGCTCGCGAAGCTGGCCGAAAAGGTGGAGAATCCCGTGGAAAAGGTAGTTCGGACGATCGCGAAAAAAGTAGCTCGGACAGCAAGAGTTCCTCTCATTCAACTCGGGGTGGAACATCAGAGCAACATGCCAAAGCCGGTAGCCAAAGCCATAAAAATAAATAGTGGCGCAGAGTGATGAGGGCCGAGTTTGGTTTGCTCTCCATTCCTTTTATTGATGTGTAGTAGTCTCGGCTGAGGCTACTACACATCATTGTCGTTTCGCGACGTCTTCTTCGCGTCCTGCCATTTCAGAGCAATTTCCTTGAACCATTTTTTGATTTTAGAGAGTATTTTCTTCTGCTCTTCTTCTATTTTTTCGAACCACCCGGTACAGCTACCCAATGGGTTGATTCTGACGGGGAATTTCCGTCGGTTGAATCTGTACGATCAAATCATGGACTGCGGGTCAACTGTGGCTTCATTCTTTCCAGTTTCGCTATGAGAGCCTTAGCATCAAACGGCGCCCTGACTTTGATATCATTATCGAAGTAGCAATAGACGTCACGCATATGAAGTTGTAACGGAGATTGCGCCGAGATGAGGTGCGCGTCGTCCGGCTGGGACCCGGCCGCGCCAGGCGCGAATCCTCGCTGCCCAGCGTGCCAGCGCCTCATCGGTATATCCGCTCGCATACAGTTCCTTGTCGCCATGCAAGCGGAGATAGAGAAAATCTGCGGTTATGTCTTCCCGGTAGGGCCATTTTCCGGCAGTGTCGGCAACGACGAACGCAATGTTGTGCTCGCGCAGCATTTGGATAAAGGATTCGTCGATGAAACTTTCGTGCCGGATCTCGATAGCGTGCCGAACGGTGCGGGTGGCATCGACGGCCAGCCGTGCGCGACCTGTCATGCGGTACTCACGACGGCGAGCAAGACTCAGCGCCTGTTGGGTATCGTGCGGCAAAAGCTCAAAAAAAAATTTCATTCTTTCGGGATCATAGCGAAAGCTTGGCGGGAACTGCCAGAGGATAGGCCCGAGTTTTTCTCGAAGATTGAATAATCCGGAAGCAAAAAAGTTGGCGAGCGGGCCGTGAACATCGCGAGGCGTCGCACATGAGTAATGTAACGCGGCCCCTTGACACTGAAAATGAAGCCCGGAGGCGTGGCCTCATACCAATGCTGGAAGCTTTCCGGTTTCTGTAACGAGTAAAACGTTCCGTTTATCTCTATGGTCGGCAGTGCTCTGGAAGCGTATTCGAGCTCTCGATCCTGCGGAAGGCCAGAAGGATAGAAAACCCCTCGCCATGGCGGGTAGCGCCAACCGGAAATCCCGACAAATGTCCCGCTCACGGTACTAGGAGTCCCGCCCGCGCGGCAGTTCTTCACCGCTAATGGTATAAGCCGGCGGCACGTAGAAATTGAGCGTCCGGAGCAAGTCGTCACCGGTATTGCGGATTTCATGCTCATCGCCGCGCTCAATGAGCATGAGCGCGCCTTGGCCCAGTTCGTGGCGCTTGCCGTTCACTGTCGCAATACCGGTTCCCGACAGTACGTACAGCCATTGATCAGCGCCACGATGGCGATTTTCGGGGCCGCCTTCCGCATCACCGGGCGGCAGAACCATCTCCGCTGCCTGAGAACCCTCGTTGCCAAGGACCACGCGAAACCCCCTTTCGAACGCTAAGTTCTTCATTTTCATTGCGCCTCCTGCGTCAAAGAAAAAATTGGACAGCCGGAAAGTGACACGGTTTCGCGCACTTTTGAGAGGAGATCGCGCCCGGCATACTATCAGTATGTTAGATCAAACAACGCTGCGCCTGATTCTTGTGGAATATCAGCGCAGAAAAGGCCTTGCCAGTTTGAGATCGTCGACAAAGCGGTCATATTCCTCATCCCTGTCTCGCTCGGGCACGCGCAACAAGAACGAGGGATGAACCGTAATCAGCAACGATATACCTGATGCATATTCATGAAGTTTTCCCCGATTAGCCGTAATCGGTGTTGCGCGGCCCAGCAGTGAGCGTGTAGCTGTCGCACCCAGGGCAATAAGAAGGCGAGGGGCGACCAGCTCGATTTCGCGCCGGAGCCAGTCGTAACACGCGGCAATTTCTGCATCGACAGGTTTTTTGTGCATACGACGCTTCCCGCGAACTTCGAATTTGAAGTGCTTGACGGCGTTGGTAATATAAACATCTTCATGTGGTATCTCGACCGTTGCCAACGCCCGTGCCAGAAGCTGGCCGGCTGGACCCACGAACGGGTGGCCTGCCAGATCTTCCCGGTCGCCCGGCTGCTCGCCGACGAGCATGATTGATGCATGCGAAGGGCCTTCGCCGAAAACGGTTTGGGTTGCATGCTCCCACAGTGGGCAAGCGCGACAGATCCATTGCTGCTTTACGCAGGGCTTCGATTGTGTCACCCGCCGCTCTGCGGGATGCAATGAATTTCCTGAAGTAGCCTTCATATAGCAGGGCCGCGGCTTATAAATTTATTTGCCAGGAAATAACTTTATAGGTCAAATAAGCCTAAAAAGCTTGAGATTTTGGAGAAGGACAATAAAAAATAGCGAACTGGATTAAGCGGTACAGTACCAGCCAGCTGCTGACTACTGCCGATATGGCCGATATAGCAAAATATGGTGCCGGGATTAAGATATGAGGCCGGACGAATCAGAGCCGGATGGAGCTGGAGAAAAAATATTACGAGCCTAGCACAGTGTCGTTACAGATAACCATGCCGAACTAACAGGCGCAAGCGTTGTTCAAGCTCGGAGCCCCTGTTTTTACAACGTTCCTTGCAAGTTTTTGGGGACATCGTCCGCAGTCAGTTCGAACCAGAACACGCTGCCTTCACCGACCGTACTTTCCACGCCGATTTCGCCTCCCATCAGCTCGATCAATTGCTTGGTCACGACGAGGCCTATGCCCGTACCCTCAACCGAACCGTCCTCCTGGCCAAGTCGATTGAACTGCTGGAAAAGTTGCGTCAGCTTTTCAGGCGGCAATCCGGCGCCGGTATCCGTGACGCTGATACGGATACGGTGCGGTGCGGTCGCATTGCAATTTACTTCGACTGTTCCACCTTCGCGGTTATATTTGATCGCGTTGGATAGAAGATTAATCAGCACCTGTTTCACCCGCGTTCGATCGGCTCTCACAAAGAAATGCATATCCGCCGGCGGAAATATCAGTTGAATATTACGCTCCTGCGCTTGCGGTTCCACCATGGTCCGGCATTCGACCATGACATCCCCCATACACATGGGTTCTTGGGAAACCACGAGTTTGCCGGATTCAATTGTGGCCAGATCGAGGATTTTATTGATCAGCTCCAGCAAGTACCATCCCGCGGCATTGATCTCCTTGAGCATGGTCATCTGGGTGAACGTCGGCGGTGGCGAACTGGATTCCATCAACTGCGCGAAGCCAAGCATGACATTGAGCGGAGATCGCAACTCATGGCTCATGCTGGAAAGGAAGTCGGATTTGGCGAGATTGGCTTTTTCCGCATCAGTCTTGGCTTTGGTCAGTTCCGTTTCTATCAGCTTCCGTTCAGCAATATCACGGCGCAATTCTTCGTTAACCTTTGCCAATTCATCTGTGCGCTTCGCCACCAATTCTTCGAGACGATAACGATGTTGCCGCAATTCAGCTTCCGCCAGTTTGCTCTCTGTAATATCGACGAGAATACCCTGTAGGAATAACGAACGTCCCGACTCATCCCGAACCACGCTCGCTTCATCGCGAAACCATAAAACTGATCCGTCACGGGAAAGCAGACGGTATTCGCAGCGCAAGGACGCGCCGGTCGCACGACTTTTTGCGCGTTCCTCGAGCATATGCCTCCGATCTTCGGCGTAAGTTCGGGCAAGAAGTATATCCGGGTCGTTCAACCATTCTTCAGCAGGAAATCCCAGTGTTTTAATCCGGGAGCTGACGTAAAGAAAGCGATTAGTGCCATCCAGCGTAGCGATATATACGATTGCCGGAATTGTCTCCACCAGCGAACGATATTTGGCTTCCGCTTGGGCCAGCTTGTCTTCCGCCAGCTTCTTTTCCATCCTCATCCGCCGCTCGCTCAGTACGCGCTGAATGATGGCGGGCAACAATTCCAGGTACTGGTGCTCCATATCCTTGATAAGATAATCCCTGGCGCCGCGTTTCATGGCCTCCACCGCGATAGCGGCGTTGTCCGTGCCGGTAAGCATCATGACGGGTATGGCGACATCTCCTGCCTCGTCGGTCAGGGCAGCCAGAAATTCCAGACCATTCAGGTCCGGCAAGTGGTAGTCAAGCAAAACGCAATCCGGCTTTTGCTCGTGGGCGAGTTGCAGCCCCTCGTGGCCTGATTCGGCTTCGGAAAGCACGAAATCATAGTCCGGGTTTCGCGCGAGAGCGCGGCGGCAGGCCATGCGATCCACGGCGTCGTCTTCGACGAGGAGTACGCGAATCAGCGGTTTGATCATAGAATAATCAGCTGATGGTAAAAATCCGAAAAGTGTTTCACCGAAGTCCTTATCATGGCATCTCGCTTATGGTCCAGTAGGCATCGATCGAACGCATGACTTCGACGAATTGCCGATAATCGACCGGCTTGGTCATATAGCCTGCGACCCCCATGTTGAAGCTGTTCACTTTATCCTGTTGTTCCTCCGATGTGGTCAATACCACTACCGGAATACGCTTTAGATGGTCGTCGCGTTTCACCACCTGCAGAAACTCAATCCCGTTCATGATGGGCATGTTCAGGTCAAGCAAGATGATGCATGGTTTTTCGCTTTCCGGATCTCGAAGATAGCTTACCGCTTCCTCCCCATTCTCCAGATGCACGAGCCGATTCGTTACGTGGATTTCCTTGAGCGCGCGTATAACCGTCATGGTATCCACTTGATCGTCTTCCACCAGGAGAATGGGTTTGTTAGTTACTTTCACGCTGCTGTTCCTTTAGTTGAGTTATCAATTGATGACGTTTTGGGTAAGGTGAAGAAAAATGTGCTGCCCTTACCAATTGTGGACTCCAACCCGACGCTGCCGCCATACATTTCCACGATCTTTTTCACCAGGGCCAAGCCGACGCCGGTGCTTTCTATGCGGTCCCGAGGTGCGAGCGTCTGGAATAGTTGAAAGATCCTTTCGAAATGGCGTGACTCGATGCCGGGCCCGTTGTCGACGACGCTGAATTTCCACTGCTCGCCTTCAGCGATACAAGTGATGCGAATCTCGCCCCGAGGCTTATCCATGTATTTAATGGCATTCGAAATCAGGTTCTGAAGTATTTGCTGTATACGGGTTGGCTCTATGATGACAGTCGGCAAGTGATTTTCTACAGTAATGTTAATATTCGGCGGGGGGGCAAGAAGCTCAATCACATCTTCCACTACCTCGCCGACGTCTACCGCGACTGGTGTCTCTCTTACCCGGCCTACGCGAGAATATTGCAAAATGCCATCGATCAAGTTTCCCATGCGGTGTACCCGGCTGACAAGAAGGCGCATATGCTCCCGGCCTTCGTCATCGAATTTGTCCGCATAATCGGTGGAAAGCCAATCCGCCAGTGCGCCGATGGCTCGCAGCGGCGCCTTTAGATCGTGAGAGACCACATAGGCGAAGCTTTTCAGTTCCTCATTGGCGCTTTCCAGGTCGGCCATTAAGCTGGCTTTCTGCTCCTCCACGAGCTTGCGTTCGCTAATGTCACGCAAAATGACCACGAACATGCGGCGCTCGCCGCCATGCATCTCGACTACGGCAATGTCCAGTGGAAACGTTGCGCCATTCTTGCGCAGCCCTGCCACTTCAGTCGTCACACCAAACGCTTTAGAGCCCGTTTTCAAGTAATTTTCAAGATAATCGATATGCTGGTCCTGACCCTGACCCTGGGGCGGGAATAGCAGACCGATATTTTGCCCGATAATCTCGCTCTCCGGGTAACCAAAAATTCTCTCGGCAGCGGGATTGAAGGATCTGATTGCGCCCTGTTCGTCAACCGATGTAACGCCGACGATCAGGTTGTTCAATAAAGCGCGTGTATGCGCTTCACTGTCGCGGACCCGGCCGATGGTGTCCACCAGACTGTCCCGCATTTCCTTCAGCGCTTGCATGAGCTGGCCGATTTCATTTTTCGACCGGACCTGGATTTCCTGCCTTAAGTTGCCCGCGGCAACACTCCGGGCAATGTTCACTACATCTTCCAGCGGCCGGAAAATGGAGCGAATGAAAACGAGGCTGAACAACGCAGCCAACACCAGGGCCAGGACTATCGACGCAATAAGGATATTGCGAATGGTTTGGTAGCGTTTTTGTTCCTCCGTATATTTTATTTTGGTCTCATCAATTTGCAGCAAGACAAGTGCGTCAATGGTTTCGCTAACAGCTGGATAGAGAGGACGAATCTTTTCGACCAGAATCCGGTTTGCTTCGCCGATTTTATTTGCCCGCAAAGCGGCTACTGCCGGCAACACGCCTTCGGAGATATATTTCCTGTGGTCTAAAGCGAATTTATTGGCCAGCTTACTTTCCATCGGGGTCAGGTTTGTCGCAATGTAAGCTTCCCAGGTTCTGATAATTGTCTCAATATTTTTCTCGACAGTTGCCGTTTTGTTCTCGATGATCTCGCGCGTCGGCATAACCAAAGCAGACGTGATGGCAAGCCGGTTGTGGAGCAGAAGCGACTCGATATGCGTCACCTGGCTTAGCGGGATGGATCTGTCAAGATAAACGCTTTTCAGGCCGCCTATCGCGCTGCTCATACCAAACAAGCCAACCACTTGAATCCCTAACACAAAAATCAGCAGGAAGGAAAGAATGAAGATCAAGCGCGATTTGATAGTCAGGTTCTTAAACATATTGGCCCGGATTACTCAAAATGGAAAACATCTTATCTTTTCGTCTTGTACCAAAGCCTTTGATATTACCCGTATGAGCCGAAAGTGAAAAACATCTTTTGATTTAATTTAACAACTCCGCATCGTTCAGTGGTTTCGACAGGGCTGAGCAGAGCCAAAATTATTATTTCAATAAAGAAAAGCGGAATCAGTCTCCAAATCTCCAATATCCTTTAAATAACTCACTAATCGGGTTGCATTGACTCATGCTGTAGCGGCTTGTCAGCCGCGACCCCACCACATGGCCTATTGAACGACGATTGCCGATATGTACAATTTCATTAGCTTTTCGTACCTCGATACACGTCTTCGTAAACGTTCGCCCTTATTATTGCGGTATCCGTAACGCCTCGCAGTCCAATCGTCTTAAAGGAGGTAACAATCATGAAACTCAACGCCTTATTTGTAGGAGGTCTTTTGGCGGCGGCAGTAGCCGTTCCCGCTGCCGCTGATCAGACATTTTACCAAACCAAGCTTGATGGCCCCAGCGAGGCTCCACCTAATATTTCTCCCGGTACCGGTATGGCAACGGTCAGCATAGACTCCGATCTTCGCACAATGCACATCCATGAAAGTTTTAGCGGGCTTATGGCGGATACCACAGTTTCACATATCCATTGCTGCACTACTGCGCCAAACAGCGGCACCGCCGGCGTGGCAACCGCAATCCCTACATTTCCAGATTTTCCGTCCGGCGTAAGGGAGGGCGTCTATGACCATACTTTTGATATGAAGAATGCATCGAATTATAACCCTGCTTTCATCGCTGCCAATGGAAATAACGTTGATGGCGCATTCAATGCGCTGCTGACGGGGTTGAATACTGGCGGGGCCTATTCAAATATCCATAGCACCATGTTTCCAATGGGGGAGATACGCGGTTTCCTTGCGCCCATACCCGAACCCGAGACTTATGCGATGCTACTTGCCGGTCTTGCCATAATCAGTGCAGTCGCACGCCGCCGTCGTGCTTGACCCAAATCGCACTTAAACTGCATATCAACAGGGGGCCCTCGTGCCCCCTTTTTTTGTACTATCAAGCCTGACTCCAGGCTCGTCTACGATATTGGTTCTCACCGGGTGGCGTTGTGCCGGCTCGATCAATTGCTTGCACTACTTGTGACGGTGTGGAAGCCGGAATCGAACCGGCACAGGCGATTTAACCCGAGGGATTTTAAGTCTTTCTTATTCCAATCTCCATGGTGACCCATAGGAACTAGAATAATTTATAAGTGAAATATGGCAAGCGTTTGATGCCGTAGTTGGTGATTCTGACCCGCGTTTTTTTTTGCGCTTCGCAAAGACCAGGCAGCCATTCGTCGTCCCCGCATGCAGTTGAACTAAACATCTGGCCTCTATACCTCGGGAGGTTCAAGACTCAGGCCCGACATCACTATAATCTCCATAGGCGCGAGGTTGCCCAGGTTTGAGGCTCTTGCTATCACCTCCTGCTCCTGTAAAAGCTGGTACTGAAACGAGTCCTCGTACATATCCTGGATCAGAAGGTTCACGACCTTCTTCTCGGCCACCCCATCATCCACCGGTTTGCGATCTCGATCCCGAGTTGCCCCGATTGCAATATCATTTCACGGACCTGATCCGGATATATGTCCGGGTTGTACAGTGATTGCATCTTTTGTTCTCCTGATTCATCTGAGGCGTTTTAACATACTGCGCCGGTTTCTGCTTAATCAAACCCTCTCCGCGATCCTAACTGCTACCGAACCCCGCTTCAACAGATCCCTGGCTTGGTGCGGGTCTATTTCAACCCAATGCGGGGTAATTTCTTACCCATGCACTTAAGTGGCTGTTTTAGAAAGAGCTATGTAGCTATGATATGCAAAATGCCGTTCTGCCAGTTGCCTGTCACACGGATAAAATGACCCATACCTGCGGAAGTTATTTTCTCGCAAGTCGCTAAATACCTTAACTTTTATATATAGAGAGGAGGTTGGCATCGATATTGCTAGAACAGCAATGGGATTGGGGATTATACGAGGTGACATTGGCTCCAAGTGTAATGGAGTAAGTGACATTTCTGTCCGGTTCGCACAAACGAGGAACAAGGATGTTTCATCCTTTGGCGCACTGGGTAACAACCTCTGAACCTCAAAGGATTGTAAAGAAAGGATGGAAGCTGAAAAGAGGGCCGTTCCTGCTTCCTGCAACAAATGTTTTACTTAACCCTGGCTGCGACAAAGAGAAGAAATGGAACTCTGGCGAAGATATCTAAGCAAACCGCAGCAAATATCGACCACTGCCCTGCCTAACGGAGATAAGAAAATGATAAATGCACTTCGTGGAAGGATAGCAGAGCTCTCGCTTAACAGGATGAGCACTCTTTGGGTGCTCTGCCGGCAGCTCATTGGCTGGACATTGCTCGCTCTGCTATCTTTCCAATTAGCATGGCTGTTCTCTTGTCTATGCCCCTGTGCCAGCCCGCGGATCCCCTTTGCCGATATTCGCCCAGTTCATCCTCAAGCTCTGCTATCCTTCCACGAAGTGCATTTATCATTTTCTTATCTCCGTTAGGCAGGGCAGTGGTCGATATTTGCTGCGGTTTGCTTAGATATCTTCGCCAGAGTTCCATTTCTTCTCTTTGTCGCAGCCAGGAGTTAAGTAAAACATTTGTTGCAGGAAGCAGGAACGGCCCTCTTTTCAGCTTCCATCCTTTCTTACAATCCTTTGAGGTTCAGAGGTTGTTACCCAGTGCGCCAAAGGATGAAACATCCTTGTTCCTCGTTTGTGCGAACCGGACAGAAATGTCACTTACTCCATTACACTTGGAGCCAATGTCACCTCGTATAATCCCCAATCCCATTGCTGTTCTAGCAATATCGATGCCCAACCTCCTCTCTATATATAAAAGTTAAGGTATTTAGCGACTTGCGAGAAAATAACTTCCGCAGGTATGGGTCATTTTATCCGTGTGACAGGCAACTGGCAGAACGGCATTTTGCATATCATAGCTGCATCCCTCTTTCTAAAACAGCCACTTAAGTGCATGGGTAAGAAATTACCCCGCATTGGGTTGAAATAGACCCGCACCAAGCCAAGTATCTGTTGAAGCGGGGTTCGGTAGCAGTTAGGATCGCGGAGAGGGTTTGATTAAGCAGAAACCGGCGCAGTATGTTAAAACGCCTCAGATGAATCAGGAGAACAAAAGATGCAATCACTGTACAACCCGGACATATATCCGGATCAGGTCCGTGAAATGATATTGCAATCGGGGCAACTCGGGATCGAGATCGCAAACCGGTGGATGATGGGGTGGCCGAAGAAGGTCGTGAACCTTCTGATCCAGGATATGTACGAGGACTCGTTTCAGTACCAGCTTTTACAGGAGCAGGAGGTGATAGCAAGAGCCTCAAACCTGGGCAACCTCGCGCCTATGGAGATTATAGTGATGTCGGGCCTGAGTCTTGAACCTCCCGAGGTATAGAGGCCAGATGTTTAGTTCAACTGCATGCGGGGACGACGAATGGCTGCCTGGTCTTTGCGAAGCGCAAAAAAACACGCGGGTCGGAATCACCAACTACGGCATCAAACGCTTGCCATATTTCACTTATAAATTATTGTACGTTCCTATGGGTCACCATGGAGATTGGAATAAGAAAGACTTAAAATCCCTCGGGTTAAATCGCCTGTGCCGGTTCGATTCCGGCTTCCGCGCCGTCACAAGTAGTGCAAGCAATTGGTCGAGCCGGCACAACGCCACCCGGCGAGGACCAATATCGTAGACGAGCATGGAGTCACGCTCGATAGTGCAAAAAACAAGGGGCACGAGGGCCCCCTGTTGATATGCAGTTTAAGTGCGAATTTGGGTCAAGCACGACGGCGGCGTGCGACTGCACTTATCATGGCAAGACCGGCAAGCAGCATCGCATAAGTCTCGGGTTCGGGTATGGGCGCAAGGAAACCGCGTATCTCGCCCATGGGAAACATGGTGCTATGGATATTTGAATAGGCGCCACCAGTATTCAACCCTGTCAGCAGCGCATTGAATGCGCCATCAACGTTATTTCCATTGGCCGCGATGAAGGCAGGGTTATAATTCGATGCGTTCTTCATATCAAAAGTATGGTCATAGACGCCCTCCCTTACGCCAGACGGAAAATCTGGAAATGTGGGAAGTGCGGTTGCCACACCGGCGGTGCCGCTGTTTGGGCGCAGCAGTGCAGCAATGGATGTGTGAAACTGTGGTATTCGCCATAAGCCCGCTAAAGCTTTCATGAATGTGCATTGTGCGAAGATCGGAATCAATGCTGACCATTGCCATACCGGTACCAGGAGAAGCATTAGGGGGGGACTCGCTGAGGCCATCAAGTCTGGCTTGGTAAAATGTCTGTTCAGCGGCAGCGGGAACGGCTACTGCCGCCGCCAAAAGACCTCCTGCAAATAAGGCTTTGAGTTTCATGATGGTTACCTCCTTTAAGACGATTGGACTGCGAGGCGTTACGGATACCGCAATAATAAGGGCGGACGTTTACAAAGACCGTGTATCGAGGTACGAAGGGCTAATGGAATTGTACATATCGGCAATCGTCGTTCAATAGGCCATGTGGTGGGGTCGCGGCTGACGAGCCGCTACAGCATGAGTCAACGCAACCCGATTAGTGAGTTATTTAAAGGATGTTGGAGATTTGGAGACTAATTCTGCTTCTTTATTAAAATAATAATTTTGGCTCTGCTCAGCCCTGCCGATACCATTGAACAGCAAGGCCTCGTCAAATTAAATTAAAAGATATTTTTCACTCTGGGCTCATCAGGTAATATCAGAGGCTTTAGTAGGCGACAGAAAACATAAGATGTTTTCCATTTTGAGTAATCCGGGTCAACATGTTTAAAAACCTGACCATCAAATCGCGCTTGATCTTCATTCTTTCCTTCCTGCTGATCTTTGTATTAGGGATTCAAGTGGTCGGTTTGTTTGGTATGAGCAGCGCGATAGGCGGCCTGAAAAGCGTTTATCATGACAGGGCCATCCCTCTGAGCCAGGTGACGCATATCGAGTCGCTTCTGCTGCACAACCGGCTCGCCATTACGTCTGCGATGGTCATGCCGACGCGCGAGGTCATCGAGAACAAAACGGCAACTGTCGAGAAAAATATTGAGACAATTATCAGAACCTGGGACGCGTACATTGCGACAAACCTGACCCCGATGGAAAGTAAGCTGGCCCATAAATTCGCTTTAGACCACAAGAAATATATCTCCGAAGGGGTGTTGCCGGCAGTAGCGGCTTTACGTGCAAATAAGATCGGCGAAGCGAACCGGATACTGGTCGAAAAAATTCGTCCTCTCTATCCACCTGTTGGCGAAACCATTGACGCACTTGTTTTGCTGCAAATTGATGAGACCAAAATAAAATATACGGAGGAACAAAAACGCTACCAGACCATTCGCAATATCCTCATTGCGTCTATAGTCCTGGCCCTGGTGTTGGCTGCGTTGTTCAGCCTCGTATTCATCCGCTCCATTTTCCGGCCGCTGGAAGACGTAGTGAACATTGCGCGGAGTGTTGCCGCGGGCAACTTAAGACAGGAAATCCGGGTCCGGTCGAAAAATGAAATCGGCCAGCTCATGCAAGCGCTGAAGGAAATGCGGGACAGTCTGGTGGACACCATCGGCCAGGTTCGCGACAGCGAAGCGCATACCCGAGCCTTATTGAATAACCTGATTGTTGGCGTTACATCGGTTGACGAACAGGGCGCGATCAGAACCTTCAATCCCGCTGCCGAGAGAATTTTTGGTTACCCGGAGAGCGAGATTATCGGGCAAAATATCGGTCTGCTATTCCCGCACCAGGATCAGGGTCAGGGTCGGCACATCGATTATCTTGAAAATTACTTGAAAACAGGCTCTAAAGCGCTTGGTGTGACGACTGAAGTGGCAGGGCTGCGCAAGAATGGCGCAACGTTTCCATTGGACATTGCCGTAGTCGAGATGCATGGCGGGGAGCGTCGCATGTTCGTGGTCATTTTGCGTGACATTAGCGAGCGCAAGCTCGTGGAGGAGCAAAAAGCCAGCTTAATGGCCGACCTGGAAAGCGCCAATGAAGAACTGAAAAGCTTCGCCTACGTAGTCTCTCACGATTTAAAGGCGCCACTGCGGGCCATCGGCGCATTGGCGGATTGGCTTTCCACCGATTATGTGGACAAATTCGATGACGAAGGCCGAGAGCATATGCGCCTGCTTGTCAGCAGGGTACACCGCATGGGAAACTTGATCGATGGCATTTTGCAATATTCTCGCGTAGGCAGGGTAAGAGAGACACCGGTCGCGGTGGATGTCGGCGAGGTAGTGGAAGATGTGATCGAGCTTCTTGCCCCCCCGTCGAATATTAACATTACTGTAGAAAATCACTTGCCGACGGTCGTCATAGAGCCAACCCGTATACAGCAAATACTTCAAAACCTGATTTCGAATGCCATTAAATACATGGATAAGCCCCAGGGCGAGATTCGCATCACTTGTATCGCTGAAGGCGAGCAGTGGAAGTTTAGCGTCATCGACAACGGCCCCGGTATCGAGTCACGCCATTTCGAGCGGATCTTTCAACTATTCCAGACGCTGGCACCCCGGGACCGCATAGAAAGTACCGGCGTCGGCTTGGCCCTGGTAAAAAAATTGTGGAAATGTATGGCGGTAGCGTTTGGGTAGAGTCCACAATTGGTAAGGGCAGCACATTTTCCTTCACCTTACCCCAAACTTCATCAATCGATAATTCAACTAAAGGAACAGCAGCGTGAAAGTAACTAACAAACCCATTCTTCTGGTGGAAGACGATCAAGTGGATACCATGACGGTTATACGCGCGCTCAAGGAAATCCACGTAACGAATCGGCTCGTGCATGTGGAGAACGGGGAGGAAGCGGTAAGCTATCTTCGAGATCCGGGAAGCGAAAAACCATGCATCATCTTGCTTGACTTGAACATGCCTATCATGAACGGGATTGAGTTTCTGCACGTGGTGAAACGTGACGACCAATTAAAGCGTATTCCGGTAGTGGTATTGACTACATCGGAGGAACAACAGGATAAGGTGAACAGCTTCAACATGGGTGTGGCAGGCTATATGACCAAGCCGGTCGATTATCGGCAATTCGTCGAAGTCATGCGTTCGATCGATGCCTACTGGACCATAAGCGAGATGCCATGATAAGGACTTCGGTGAAAGACTTTCATATTTTCATCATCGGCTGATTTTTCTATGATCAAACCGCTGATTCGCGTACTCCTCGTCGAAGACGACGCCGTGGATCGCATGGCCTGCCGCCGCGCCCTTGCGCGAAACCCGGATTATGATTTTGTGCTTTCCGAAGCCGAATCAGGACGCGAGGGACTGCAGCTCGCCCATGAGCAAAAGCCGGATTGCGTTTTGCTCGACTACCACTTGCCGGACCTGAATGGTTTGGAATTTCTGGCTGCGCTGACCGACGAGGCGGGCGAGGTTGCCATACCCGTCATGATGCTTACCGGCACGGACAATGCCGCTATCGCGGTCGAGGCCATGAAACGCGGCGCCAGGGATTATCTTATCAAGGATATGGAGCACCAGTACCTGGAATTACTGCCGGCCATCATCCAACGCGTACTGAGCGAGCGGCGGATGAGGATGGAAAAGAAGCTGGCGGAAGACAAGCTGGCCCAGGCCGAAGCCAAATATCGTTCGCTGGTGGAGACAATTCCGGCAATCGTATATATCGCTACGCTGGATGGCACTAATCGCTTTCTTTACGTTAGCTCCCGGATTAAAACACTGGGATTTCCTTCGGATGAATGGTTGAACGACCCGGATATACTTCTTGCCCGAACTTACGCGGAAGATCGGAGGTATATGCTTGACGAACGCGCAAAAAGTCGCGCGACCGGCGCACCCTTGCGCTGTGAGTACCGTCTGCTTTCCCGTGACGGATCAGTCTTATGGTTTCGCGATGAAGCAAGCGTGGTTCGGGATGAGTCGGGACGTTCGTTATTCCTCCAAGGTATCCTGGTAGATATTACAGAGAGCAAACTGGCGGAAGCTGAACTGCGGCAACATCGTTATCGTCTCGAAGAATTGGTGGCGAAGCGCACAGATGAATTGGCAAAGGTTAACGAAGAATTGCGCCGTGATATTGCTGAACGGAAGCTGATCGAAGACGGAACTGACCAAAGCCAAGACTGATGCGGAAAAAGCCAATCTCGCCAAATCGGATTTCCTTTCCAGCATGAGTCATGAGTTGCGATCTCCGCTCAATGTCATGCTTGGCTTTGCGCAATTGATGGAATCCAGTTCGCCACCGCCAACGTTCACCCAGATGACCATGCTCAAGGAGATCAATGCTGCAGGATGGTATTTGCTGGAACTGATCAATAAAATCCTCGATCTGGCCACAATTGAATCCGGCAAACTTGTGGTTTCCCAAGAACCCATGTGTATGGGGGATGTCATGGTCGAATGCCGGACCATGGTGGAACCGCAAGCGCAGGAGCGCAATATTCAACTGATATTTCCGCCCGCGGATATGCATTTCTTTGTTAGAGCCGATCGAACGCGGGTGAAACAGGTGCTGATTAATCTTCTGTCCAACGCAATCAAATATAACCGCGAGGGTGGAACAGTCGAAGTAAGTTGCAATGCGACGCACCGCACCGTATCCGTATCAGCGTCACGCGATACCGGCGCGGGATTGCCGCCCGAAAAGCTGACGCAGCTTTTTCAGCAGTTCAATCGACTTGGCCAGGAAGACGGTTCGGTTGAAGGTACAGGCATAGGCCTCGTCGTGACCAAGCAATTGATTGAGCTGATGGGCGGCGAAATCGGCGTGGAAAGTACTGTCGGTGAAGGCAGTGTGTTCTGGTTCGAACTGACTGCGGACGATGTACCCAAAAATTTGCAAGGAACGTTGTAAAAACAGGGGCTCCGAGCTTGAACAACGCTTGCACCCGTTAGTTTGGCATGGTAATCTGTAACGAACCGTGCGGGCTCGTAATATTCTGAAGTCCCGTTCTGATTCATCCGGCCTCTTCTCTTAATCCCGCCAGATCCTGCTATTCTTGCCTATGGGCAATGCCAGCAGCGGCTGGTATCTCTTTTCCCCCCCCCCCCCCCCCCCCCCCCCCCCCCCCCCCCCCCCCCCCCCCCCCCCCCCCCCCCCCCCCCCCCCCCCCCCCAAAAAAAAAAAAAAAAAAAAAAAAAATTTTGCAGCCAGATGAAAACGCCTTCTCCGGCACTTCAAGACATCCTGCTGAACACACTGGAAACACCATCGCTTCCCTGCGTAAAGCAGCCACGAATTGCCACGCCTATCCACCTCTGGGAACATGCCACGCAGACTGTCTTCGGAGAAGGGTCCCTCGCACGCATCGATCATGCTCGTTGGTGAGCAGCCTGGAGATCAGTGAAGATATTACAGGCCATCCATTCGTTGGACCGGCTGGATCTGATTCTATCGCACGGGCACTGACAGCAGTCGAGTATATCGCGGGAAGAAGTCTATGTAACCAATGCTCGTCAAGCACTTCAAATTCGAAACTAGCGTGGCAAGCGACGTATGCATAAGAAACCGGTCGACGCAGAAATCTCACGGCATGCCATGCCTGGCTGCAAACGGGAAATTGAACTGATAGCACCCCCGTCTGATCTGATTGCCCTGGGCGCCACCGCGGCTCGCTCACTGCTGGGCCGCGCCACCCCTGCTCAAAAGTCAACCAGGGGGAAAATTACTCGAATACGCAGCGGACGTATCATTGCTGATTACGGTCCACCCCTCGTTCCTGCTGCGTGTACCGGAGGGAAAACAAGGACGAAGAGTACGAGCGCTTCGTGGATGATCTCAAGCTGGCAAAGCCCTTTCTCGGCTGACTTACACTGAGGCAATAAGGCCCTGATTGTTCAGTCGGCCATTCTGCTAACCCTTCCCTGTCTCCCCCCCTTGTCTCCTCCTCCCTTCTCGCGAAACGGCGTTGTTTTTCTGCTGTCAAATTTCTGTAACGGATGAAGAATGGGGGAGAAAATGATGAAAACGGAAAAAATCTAGCAGTTCGAATGGGAGTTTCGCATCGTTCCTTGGTAACCCGAGTTCGCAGGCGGCAGAAATGGTTTTACTTCCAGGAGCAGGCAGAAGGAGGTTCCGCATAATCGCCACCGCGGTGCTGACCAGTGGCTGTATATACGTTTCGGGAATGGGTATTGCAACCAGTAAATGATAAGCGCTATCGACCTGGGCGAAGGTTCCCTTTTTGCTCATCGAGCGTGGCGATGAGCATGAAATCCGCAATACGGGAGAAGACCTGTCTCCGAACACTCAACTTTTTATGTTCCCCCTGCATATACGACTGAAGGGGAGGAACTGTCCGCGTGGACGGGAAGTATGAGGAGCGGGTGAGCGAGACGCGTATCGGCATTTCCGGCTGGCGTTATCCGCCTTGGCGTGGGCATCTATCCCTCCGGTCTTCCCCCAGCATCAGCGAACTCGAATATGCCTCCCGGATATTTCCGACAATAGCGAAATAAACGGAACTTTTTATTCCCTGCAGAACACCGGACAACTTTCAGCACTGATACGATGGTACGCCCCCCAGGTTTCATTTTCAGCGTTAAGGGACCGCGCTATATTACGCATATACGGCGGCTGAAGGATATCGAGGTCCGCTCGCCAACTTTTTCGCTTCGGGAATATTCAACTTCGGGAAAAGCTCGGCCCCATCCTGTGGCAATTTCCACCCAGCTTTCGCTATGATGAGGACAGAATGAGGGACTTTTTCGAGCTCTTGCCGGGAGATACCGAACAGGCACTGCGGCTGGCCCACCGGCGGGAGAAACGCATGACCGGCCGCGTACGGCTGGCAATCGATGCAACACGTAATCTACGCTATGCGATTGAAATTCGGCACGACAGCTTTATCGATGAATCTTTCGTAGAACTACTGCGCGAACACAACATCGCACTAGTCATCGCCGATACCCCCAAGAAAATGGCCTTACTGTGAAGACGTAACCGCAGACTTCCTTTATCTTCGCCTGCACGGTGATAAGGAAATTTATGCGAGCGGATATACCGATGAGGCGCTGACACGCTGGGCAGAACGCATTGACGCCTGGAAAGCCGGCTCCCAGCCTGATGATGCACATGCCATATCCAGGCAATTCACACCGGCGCGCCACTCCCCTCACGCGATATCTATTGCTACTTCGATAATGATGTCAAAGTCAGGGCGCCGTTTGATGCTAAGGCTCTCATAGCGAAACTGGAAAGAATGAAGCCACAGTTGACCCGCAGTCCATGATTTGGTCGTACAGATTCAACCGACGGAAATTCCCCGTGCCAGAAAATCAACCCATTGGGTAGCTGTACCGGGTGGTTCGAGAAAAAATAGAAGAAGAGCAGAAGAAAATACTCTCTAAAATCAAAAAATTGTTCAAGGAAATTGCTCTGAAATGGCAGGACGCGAAGAAGACGTCGCGAAACGACAATGATGTGTAGTAGCCTCAGCCGAGACTACTACACATCAATAAAAGGAATGGAGAGCAAGCCAAACTGGCCCTCATCACTCTGCGCCACTATTTATTTTTATGGCTTTGGCTACCGGCTTTGGCATGTTGCTCTGATGTTCCACCCCGAGTTGAATGAGAGGAACTCTTGCTGTCCGAGCTACTTTTTTCGCGATCGTCCGAACTACCTTTTCCACGGGATTCTCCACCTTTTCGGCCAGCTTCGCGAGCTTCCTTCGAATCAAACTCGTGGGCGGTACCCTTGTCATGAGCTGCCTTGCCGCCTTTGCTGCCGGCTTCACGAGCCTCCTCCGAATCAAACTCGTGTGCGGTGCCCTTCTCATGAGCCGCTTTGCCACCCTTCCTGCCAGCCTCGCGAGCTTCTTCAGAATCAAACTCGTGTGCGGTACCCTTTTCATGAGCGGCTTTACCACCCTGGCTGGCTATTTCACGTTGTCTAGCTTCATCCATGGAAGCAAAACCGCGTTTGCTTTCAGGATTGCTGCTTCGGTCATCACTTTTTTCTTTACCTGAAGCCATCATGAATCTCCTATTATCGATATCTCAAAAGTTTTCCTCCGACATGCAATCCCTCAAATCCAATGTCTTCGGGTTCTTGTCTCTGTTAACCGGGTTGAACACAACAGAGAGTGACTGCATCCTAATAGGGAAATTCGCTTCACTCTGTTCGGAAGCATACATAACCTGAGCTGTGGAACCAGGGCGTACCGGATGAGATATGGTTAATTCGCGAGCGTTAAGCTACCACGAGCCGCTGGCGATCTGCCGATCAAGCAGTTGATCAGCCAACGACCTTTGCGTATCCATGCTGAGCTGATTTTTGCCGCCCTCGCTACCATCCTTTTTTTTTGCGGCTCGGCCATATTCATGAGGCTGAGCCTGGAGCAGTCAGCTACGGTTTTACGAGGAGTCGGGGAG
>CAWKMH010000027.1:0-18218 GCA_963850515.1 uncultured beta proteobacterium | reverse complement strand
GGCAAGTCTGTTTTCTGCCACGATGAATCGGGAGTAACATGATCAATCGGCGTGCCGGCGCCTTGCTTGCCGCCATCCCGTCTGGTTCGGCAAAGCAGGGTTCTTCTGGATCACTATACAGCCGCGGAGGGGGCATGGTTTTCGTCCCGCGCCTGGTATTCAATCAGATTTGCCGGCCAGTTATCGCTTAGTTATCATCTGGGCGTCTACGCCAGAATTATCTGGATTCTCCAGGTTGAATAAGGGAAAAAAATACACATGAGCCATCACATCGTTTTTCCGGAGCGGGATTCACTCAAGGTTAAGGTGCGCCGGCCGGATTTTGAGCATACTTACGAGGAATACGCGCAAACGACTTCTGATCAGATCGTGCCGCACCTGCAGCGTGCGACTGTGGCCATCATCAACAAATTGGGATTGAGCGACGAGATTCTCGCGGAATTGCCCAGGCTGAAAATGATAGCGATTGCCGCAACCGGATATGACGCCATCGATATTGCAGCCTGCCGCAAGCGTGGCATCGCGGTGGCGAATATCCGCAATTATGCGATTCATACCGTACCGGAGCACGTGTTCGCGATGGTGCTTGCGTTACGCCGCAACTTGCTGGCGTACCGGCAGGAGATTGAGCAGGGGGCGTGGCAGAAATCGGAACAGTTCTGTCTGTTTACGCATAATATAAGCGAATTGTTCGGCGCGACCATGGGCATTATCGGCGAAGGCGCTATCGGGCGCGGTACCGCTGCAATCGCGCGCGGGTTCGGCATGCGCGTTCTATTTGGGTACCATCCGTCCACCAAGAAAAAAGATGTGCTGCTCACCCCTTTCGATCAGGTACTCGCCGAGTCGGACATACTCTCGTTGCATTGCCCCTTGTCGCCGGCTACGCGCAACATGATCGGCATTGATGAATTGCGCAAGATGAAGCGCAGCGCGTTGCTGATCAATACCGCGCGGGGTGGACTTGTCGATGAGGCGGCGCTGGTTCAGGCCCTGGAAGAAGGCATTATTGCAGGCGCTGGCTTTGACGTACTCACCGTCGAGCCACCAGGGACGGGAATCCATTGCTCGACCTGCGCCGTCCCAATTTCATTCTTACGCCACATATTGCCTGGGCCTCGGCTGAGGCAATGCACTTTCTCGCCGATCAGCTAATCGACAATATTGAAGCTTGGGTGGCCGGAAAGCCGCAGAATCTGGTTACCTGAGTAAAGAGGATCGATCGAGCGGAATTCATATGGCTGTGCAGAGGGCGATATTTTGCCTTCTCGGCTTATCACTTTTTATTTATCGCCATCTCCACCTGGTTCATAGTGAACGCAGGTTATTTTTTTAGGATATGTTCAGATACGATTAACCTCGTTAGGCGCAACTGGGCGCACACAAGCATAAACCGTATGCAAGTCGACCGGTTGACAAGGTGAAGGCCCTTCGATAGTCTCTCAGGGTTAAGTTTTGGCCTGGTTTTGGGCCACTCGAATTCATGTGATTCGAGCATCCCTGTCGGATGGTTCGTGGATATGATCAGTTTGATTATTGGTACTTAAATAACAGGAGGGGAAACATGGAACTTAAAGGATCAAAAACCGAAGAAAACTTGAAAGCTGCCTTTGCCGGAGAATCTCAGGCCAATCGCCGTTATCTTTATTTTGCAAGCAAAGCGGCTGTTGAAGGTCAGGATGATGTGGCAAATATCTTCCGCACGACGGCGGAAGGGGAAACCGGGCATGCCCATGGACATCTGGAGTATCTGGAAACTTGCGGCGATCCGGCTACAGGTATGCCTTTCGGCTCATCCCGCGCCAACCTGCAAACGGCGATAGCGGGCGAGACGCATGAATATACCGATATGTATCCTGGCATGGCCAAGTCTGCCCGCGACGAAGGTTTCGATGAAATCGCCGACTGGTTCGAGACGCTGGGCAAGGCTGAGCGCTCTCACGCCAATCGCTTCCAGAAGGTTCTGGATAATCTGGCTGATTGAGTAGTTGCAAGACAGGAATGGACCGGGTCGAGTGCCAGCATTCGATCCGGTCGGTTGTTCCGCTCTGACGTTCTGCTCTGAAGTTCCACCTGTTTTATCCCTATACATTTTCATATCGCCATGACCACTCGAGAAGGCAGTCTGGAGCGTCCCACGCGTCATCCGCTCGACTGGGAAAATCCGGATTTTTATGACGAGCCGAAGCTATTCAGTGAAATGGAGCGCGTCTTCGACATTTGTCATGGTTGCCGCCGTTGCGTCAGCCTATGCACGGCATTTCCGACGCTTGTTTGATCTTATAGACGAGGGAAGCACCGGTGAACTCGATGGGGTGGAGAAACAGAAATTCTGGGAGGTAGCGGATCGCTGTTATCTCTGCGATATGTGTTTCATGGCGAAATGTCCCTATGTGCCCCCGCACCCATGGAATGTCGATTTTCCTCATCTGATGCTGCGCGCAAAGGCTGTCAAGCACAAAAAAGGCGACGTCCGCTTCCGTGATAAATTGCTTTCGAGCACGGATCTCATGGGTAAACTGGCCGCCATTCCGGTAGTGGCTCAGGCGGTAAACGCGGTAAACAAGGCGCCGGTCGCCCGCAAGCTGATGGATAACGTACTGGGTATTCACGCCGAGCGGAAACTGCCGGATTATGACAGCCATAAATTTCGCCCGAATGCGAGGATCAATCAATCTCATGAAGTCCGTGACGGCGACAGGACATCGGGGAAGGTTGCGATTTATGCCACGTGTTATGTCAATTACAATGAGCCCGGCATAGGGCACGATTTATTGAAGGTGCTTGACCACAACCAGATTCCCACGCGCCTGGTGGAAAAAGAAGCCTGTTGCGGGATGCCGAAGCTGGAACTGGGCGATCTGGATGCGGTGAAAGCGCTTAAAATCAGGAATATTCCCCCTTTGGCGAAACTTGCGAAGGAAGGGTACGCAATACTTACACCTGTGCCTTCTTGCACGCTGATGTACAAGCAGGAACTGCCGCTCATGTTTCCCGAGGATGAGGATGTGAAAGCGGTAGCCGCAGCAATGTTCGATCCATTTGAATACCTGATGTTGCGCAACCGGGACGGTTTGCTGAAAACCGATTTTAAACAGCCGCTGGGCAATATTTCGTACCATATTCCCTGCCATTTGCGGGTACAGAACATCGGGCAGAAAACCAGGGAAATGCTGCAGATGGTTCCCGATACGAAAGTGAGCGTCGTCGAACGATGCTCCGGCCATGATGGGACCTGGGGAGTAAAAAGCGAACACTTCGCCGATTCCATGAAAATCGGCAAACCGGTATTCAAGCAAATGGGGGCTTCCACGCCCGATTACATCAGTTCCGACTGCGCCATTGCCGCACGGCACATTGAGCAGGGTATGGGTGACACCAAGGCGCAGAAACAGCATCCGTTGACGCTGATCCGGATTGCTTATGGGCTTGACTGAACGGTTGGCTGAGCAATCGGCCTTCTTGCTTCGTTCCTGTTATTCCAGTTCGAGAATGGAGAGTGAAGGCGAGGACACGAGACAGTACGCATAAGTGCCGCGAGGAACGGAGAACGAAGACCAAAAACGGCCTATTTTTTTAATGCAATGGAATAATAATTCATGCCCTCGATTACTCCTGGTAGTCTGATGACCCTGGAAACCTACGCTAAAGTGAGGCAGGAGTTCCGCGCTCGTGTAATGGCGCACAAAAAAAACCGCAAGGTTCATCTGGGTGAGAATGTCACGCTTATTTTCGAGGACGAGTTGACGGTACGGTATCAAATCCAGGAAATGCTGCGGGCAGAGAAGATTTTTGATGAAGACGGCATACTTGCTGAACTGGATGCGTATGGTCCTCTGGTTCCGGATGGCGCCAACTGGAAAGCGACCATGATGATCGAATATCCTGATCCGGTCGAGCGCGCCGCCAGGCTGGCGAAACTGATCGGTATAGAAGATAAGGTATGGGTCAGGGTAAATGGCTGTGATCCGGTTTATGCCATTGCCGATGAAGACATGGAGCGTGAAAACGAAGAGAAGACATCCGCGGTGCATTTTCTGCGTTTTGAGCTCGCCGGGGAGATGATAAAAGCGCTGCATCAGGGTGTGTCCCTGAGCATGGGTATCGATCATCATGCCTACGAGGTTATGGCTGAGCCGGTGCCAACAGCGGTACGCGAATCCTTGATCAAGGACTTGACCGCGTAATGAAAAGAGTCTTGCTGCTGCTATGCTTCTTACCGGTTGCGGTTTACGCCCAGCAACAAAAATTCGAGTATGAATTCGATCATGAGAGGCCCTGGGTCGAACTTCAGGCGCAATTGCCTCCCTATCCGGAGACGGAAAATCTGCTGCAATTCGATGCCGGTCCCGTCAGCACAAATCTTCACTATGTCGACGCCTTGTCCATCACGGTTGGAGAGGATGGCGTAGTGCGCTATACCCTCGTGATCAATCATCGGCAGGCGGGATGAACGTGAGCTACGAAGGAATACGTTGCCAGACTGCCGAAAAAAGAACTTACGCCTATGGCCGGAATGACCATACCTGGACGCGGGCGGGAAGGTCGAAATGGGCCGATCTCGAAACGCTTAACCAGAACTATGCCCAGCGCGCGCTCTACAGGTATTTTTTCTGTCCGCTTGGATTCGATATGGTGAGGGATGCGGATGAGGCTATCCAGGCATTGAAAGCGGGAATCCACCCGCGAGCGGTACGATATTAGGCGGAAGCGCACTTTTGCTGGCCAAGTGAAAATTTCTTCGAGGCTAGCAGATCAGGTCGTGATTTTCACTGCGCACGCTCATAAAGCACTTTAGAGCGAATCCCCAGGCGGCAATAGCCAAGTATGGGGCCGGGCAGTTCATCAATCGCCAGCTTGAACCGAGCAACTTGGGCGTCATTTATTTGTCCCGGCACAACCGGAAGGTAGGCAAATTCGAGGCCTGCTTCTTTTGCCGCCGACTCAAGTAGGTTGTGATCCGGATGGGCGCCACCGTCCTCGCTATCCGGTCGATTGCAGATTACACTTCTGAAACCAGCCGCTTTAATATCAAGCAAATCCTCAACACTGATCTGTGGGCTGGCGGAAAAATTATCGTCTATTTTCGTAAGCTTCATTGAACATTTCTCAGAGTGAACAAGGCAATATTCTACGATATTAAAGCAGGACCATATTATCTCTATGGATGAGTTCCGGTTCACCTAAATAACCCAGAACAGTCTCGATTTCGCTACTTGAGCGCCGCAGAATTCTCCGGGTTTCCGCAGCGTTGTAATTAATGAGTCCTCGCGCAATTTCCCGTCCGATGGGATCGAGGCAGCCTACCAGTTCGCCGCGCTCGAAGGTACCAATGACATTTGTAACGCCTATCGGTAAAAGACTTTTGCCGCCCGCTGCAAGTGCTTCCACGGCACCCTCATCCAGCATGACATTTCCGCGAATTTGCAGGTGGTCTGCAAGCCATTGTTTGCGCGCCGCCAAGGTCAGGGTTTCCGCCATTAGTTGCGTCCCAACGGCTTCTCCTCTTGCGAGACGAATCAGGACATCAGTCTCATGACCCGATGCGATGACGGTGTGAGCACCGCTGCGTGCCGCGCGCTTCGCCGCTATTACCTTTGTCAGCATGCCCCCGCGTCCTATGTCGCTGCCCGCCCCGCCGGCCATCGATTCAATGGCAGGGTCTCCAGCCCTGGCTTCTTCCACGAGCTTTGCGTGCGCATCCTTACGTGGGTCAGCTGTAAATAATCCGCCCTGATCCGTAAGAATCACAAGCACCTCGGCTTCAATCAGATTGGTTACCAGCGCAGCAAGCGTATCGTTATCGCCAAAGCGGATCTCGTCGGTCGCCACCGTGTCATTTTCGTTGATAACCGGGATGACGTTCATGCTTAATAGCGTGATCAGCGTCGAGCGCGCATTGAGGTAGCGTTTCCGGTCGGACAAATCCTCGTGAGTGAGCAGTATTTGCGCAGCCTGAATTCCATGGGTGCGAAAACAGTGTTCATAGGCCTGCACCAGTCCCATTTGTCCGACTGCGGCAGCAGCTTGCAATTCGTGCAGTGCATGAGGGCGTTTTTTCCATTTCAGGCGTCGCATGCCTTCCGCTATCGCGCCGGAAGAAACCAGTACGACCTCCTTGCCCATTTCCTTGAGTTTGGCGATTTGCTCCGCCCAGCCTGCCAGCGCCGTATGGTCGAGCCCTTGCCCCTGGTTGGTGACGAGGCTGCTGCCAACCTTGATGACGATGCGCCGCGACTGTTTTAAAATGGATTCCATATTTGATTCTAGGTTGTGATCGCCGGATTATATACATGCGCCAGGCTGCTAGGCCAAAGGATGAGGCAGATAGCATGCAGCCTCGTCATTTCCCTTTAAAGAAAAGCCTGCGACCTACGATTCCGGATGATGCTCGTCAGTTAACGCCGGCTCCCGATTTGCAATTCCCGCTTCCTGCTCCAGATAATTCATGATGGCGTAAGTCAGCTCCTTGCAGCCTTCACCAGCTAGTGCTGAAACAATAAAGCTCTTCCCTTTCCAGCCAAGGCTGCGTATGAATTTTTTACATGTTTTCTCCCGCTCATCTCCCGGCAGCAGATCGACCTTGTTGAGTACCAGCCAGCGCGGCTTCTGATACAGGGATTCATCGTATTGACTGAGTTCATTCACGATGGCTTTGGCTTCGCGCACGGGATCGACGTTTTCGTCCAGCGGCGCTACGTCCACAATATGTAGCAACAGACGGGTACGAGTGAGATGTTTAAGGAAGCGGTGACCCAATCCCGCACCTTCCGCTGCACCCTCTATCAGGCCGGGAATATCCGCCATCACGAAGCTGCGGTTCTGGTCCACGCGTACCAGGCCCAGGTTTGGATGCAATGGTAGTGAAAGGATAGTCCGCTACTTTTGGGCGAGCCGCCGAAACTGCGCGGATCAGCGTAGATTTGCCGGCATTAGGCATGCCCAGAAGCCCTACATCCGCCAGGACCTTGAGTTCCAGCTTGAGGTCGAATTCCTCTCCGGGTTCGCCCAGCGTAAATTGGCGGGGCGTGCGATTGATACTGGATTTGAAATGCAGGTTCCCAAGCCCACCTTTGCCCCCTTTGGCCAGCAAAACTTTCTGCTCGTTTTGCTCCAGGTCGGCGATCACTTCTCCGGTGTTGGCGTTTGTGATGACGGTGCCTACCGGCATGCGTAATACAATGTCGTCGGCCCCTTTCCCGTAGCAATCCGAGCCGCGTCCGTTTTCCCCTTTTTGGCGCGATGCGTATGCGCGAAACGGTAATCCACCAGGGTATTGATGTTGCGGTCGGCAATGGCAAAAATACTGCCGCCGCGCCCGCCGTCGCCGCCCGAAGGGCCGCCTTTCGGAATGAATTTTTCGCGGCGGAAACTTGCTACGCCGTCGCCTCCTTTGCCCGCGATGGTATGGATTATTGCTTCGTCTATATATTTCATGGATGATCTTGCCTGTTATCGGCGGTACAAACAAAAAAGCCCTATCGGTATGACAGGGCTCTTTAAGCGGAGATCAGTAAAAACTAGACCGGTATGACGCTCACTATTTTACGTTGTGGCGAACCCTTTGACGCCGAAGTTGACCGTGCCGTCAATCTTGGCGAACAGCGTGTGGTCCTTGCCCATGCCAACGTTCTCGCCGGCATGAACTCTCGTGCCGCGCTGACGAATGATGATGCTTCCAGCCGGAATCAATTCGCCGCCATAAGTTTTTACCCCCAGGCGTTTGGAATTCGAATCACGACCGTTTCTGGAACTGCCGCCTGCTTTCTTATGTGCCATGGTAAACTCTCCTAGACCGAAATGCCAGTAATCTGGATTTCGGTGTAATTCTGCCGGTGTCCTTGATGTTTCTGGTAGTGTTTGCGTCGGCGCAGCTTGAAAATACGTACCTTGGCGTGCCTGCCTTGCTCCAGCACGGTGGCTTTGACCGAAGCGCCATTCAGCAAGGGTTTGCCCACCGAAATATTGTCTCCGTCGGCAACCATCAAGACCTGGTCGATCAGGAGTTCACTCCCAATATCTGCCGGTACCTGTTCTATTTTGAGTTTTAGCCCGGCTTCAACGCGATACTGCTTTCCGCCGGTTTTTATGATTGCATACATATTGGATTCCTATGCTCTCGTACGAGAGTGACCTGAAAGAGGTGAGCGCGAATTATACATAGTCGCTCGCTTAAGGTCAAAGGCCTGTTGCGAATCAGTTTTGTGCCAAAATGTCGGGATGCGCCCGCTATCGAACTTGACACGGTGGCAGGGACGTTTCTACCATGGCATCTTTTTTGCAGGAACCTCAGTGTCAATTGAACGTATCAGAAGTCTTATCGCCCAGGATATGGGCGCGGTAGATGCAGTTATTCGAGAGAAACTCTACTCCGATGTGGGGCTCATCCGTCAGGTAAGCGAATACATCATCAACAGCGGCGGGAAACGCTTGCGGCCCGCCCTTGTGATTCTTTCCGCCAATGCATTTCGTCTATGCGGGGCGGTATCACTACAATCTTGCGGCAGTCGTGGAGTTCATACATACCGCGACGCTGTTGCATGACGATGTCGTGGATGCTTCCGAGTTGCGGCGAAGCAAGGCAACAGCAAATGCCTTGTTCGGGAATGCCGCCAGCGTATTGGTGGGAGATTTTCTCTATTCTCGTGCGTTCCAGATGATGGTGGAAGTGGACAATATGCGCATCATGCGGGTATTGGCGGATGCGACCAACACCATTGCCGAAGGCGAAGTATTGCAATTGCTCAACTGCCGTGATCCGGATGTCGACGAGGAAAATTACCTGCGAGTGATCCGTTATAAAACCGCGAAGCTGTTCGAAGCGGCGACCCGGCTCGGCGCGATCCTCGGCAATGCCACACCGGCGGAGGAGGAGGCGATGGCCGCCTATGGCATGCATCTCGGCACCGCGTTTCAATTAACAGATGACATGCTCGATTACTCGGGGGACTATCATGAAACGGGCAAGAATCTGGGAGATGATCTGGCCGAAGGCAAGCCTACGCTGCCGCTTATTTACGCAATGAAAACAGGATCAAGTGCGCAGGCGGCGATAATACGCAATGCCATAGAGCAGGGCGGGGAGGGGGGGTTCCAGCCTGTCCTGGAGGTTATCCAGCAAACTGGCGCGCTGGATTACGCCAAGCAGCGGGCACAATCCGAATCCGAGACGGCATCCAAAACGATTTCGTCGCTGCCTGATTCGAAATATAAGGAATCTTTATTACAACTGAGCATATTTGCGGTGGCGCGAAATTACTAGCCAGTTTCTGCGCCGGGATCATTGATCGAGCTTTTGCTCATTTTTGAACGTTTTTCGAGCAATTCCGGATTGCCCGGATATCCCTTCCTGCGTACAATTGCTGCCCACGGGCTTGAGAAGGTGAAGCTAGTTGCATGTAAAAAAATAAATGCTTGAAAACAACTGATTCGGGGTGTAGCTCAGCCTGGTAGAGTACTGCGTTCGGGACGCAGGAGTCGGAGGTTCGAATCCTCTCACCCCGACCATTCGTTTAGTTCTTTGTCTTTCCAATTTTGTCTCGCCTGAACGGGGCGACTCGCAAGATTATGGAAAGTAAGTTCCTGCACGAAATCGTTTTTCGGTCGAGGCCATAGTAGCGCATTCGCTGGGACCAGGTTTGCTCCGGATTCCGCTCTCGCACGCTCGTGCCTGACAGTTGAGAAGGCCCTAAGCGATCTGTGCCACATGACTATGGCAGCGATTGAGATCGCTTGATGTATCCTGGCTCGACAGCGGAACCGGCATCAATAGAATCCACCTCCGCGACATCTGCGCATCTGCTTTCGTGGAAATGAAAGCCCCGGATGGAGCGGAATCAGGCATATCCTCTCTATCATGAGGCTTGCGCGGGATCATCCAAGCAGTAGAATGTGACGACAAGTCCTTTCACTAACATACACGACAAATCTTGATACTGAAGCGGAGATTACGCGTTGGGTAGACTGTTATTCTTTGCCCTTATTGTTGTATTTTTCATCTGGGTAATACGGAGTTATCGACGCGCGATTAAAAAGCAGCGGGAAGAGGCGCGTAAAGAGTCGTCATCAATTGAAGGTGAGGACATGGTGCGCTGCATTCATTGTGGTGTGCATCTGCCAGAAGCGAAAGTATCGCTTCAGAAGGCAAATTTTTTTGTAGCGATGAGCATCGCCGGTTGCATTTGCAGTCGTAGCGCTACGTGACCAAAACCGAGGATGTGAGCAAGGTCCAAGCGTGAGAGCAGCATCTAAAGGCAGCCATCGGATGCAAATCGATGCGGCGGGTTGTCTGGACGGGATACGTTTTATTCCTTCACCCAATTGCGATGAACGTCCCGCCGGATGTGCAATAAACCTGCTGGTGATCCACAACATCAGCCTGCCGCCGGACGAATTTGGCGGCGATGGCGTGATCCAACTGTTCACCAACAGGCTTGATCCGGAAGCTCATCCCTACTATCAGACTCTTCGCGACCTTAAGGTTTCCGCGCATTTCTTTATCCGGCGGGACGGCGAGACTATCCAGTTTGTTCCCTGCGAAAAACGTGCCTGGCATGCGGGAGAATCCTGCTGGCAGGGCAAGAGCTGCTGCAATGATTTTTCCATCGGTGTAGAGCTTGAGGGCAGCGATACGACGCCTTTTACCGACTTCAATACGCAGGCGCTGGCAGCACTCACCCGAGCGCTGCAAAAGACAGATATCCCATTACCGGTATTGCCGGGCATTCGGATATCGCGCCGGGCCGCAAGACGGATCCGGGTCCCTGCTTCGACTGGGAGCGTTACCGCGCCGCGCTGCCTGGCGCGGACAACAGGTCATCGGGATGAAGCGCGGATTTTTTCTTTGGATGCCGGGTTACCGCTCCGTGAGCCGGAGTTGTCGGTATGGCGCCTTGACTTCCCCTCAAATAATCTTCATAGCTGCCCTTGAAATCATTGATTCCATCCGGCTTCATTTCGATGATGTGGGTTGCCAGCGAGGATACGAATTCCCGGTCATGGGAAACAAAGATCAATGTGCCCGTATATTTTTCCAATGCGGCATTGAGGGATTCGATGGATTCCATGTCGAGATGGTTGGTCGGTTCGTCCATGAGCAACACATTGTTTTTTTGCAACATGAGCTTACCGAACAACATCCGTCCTTCCTCGCCTCCCGAAATTACCTTCACTGATTTTTTCACTTCATCGCCGGAAAACAGCAGTCTTCCAAGCACGCTGCGCACAGCCTGATCATCATCGTCTTGGCGCCGCCATTGCGTCATCCAGTCTGTGAGCGACATGTCTGTTTCAAAATCAGCGGCATGATCCTGGGCAAAGTAACCAGGACGAGCTTTTTCCGCCCACTTCACTTCTCCCGCATCGGGCGCCAGATCCCCGCTCAGGCAGCGCAGCAGCGTGGTCTTGCCGATACCATTGGGGCCGATGATGGCGATTTTCTCGCCCGCTTCGACGTTCAGGCTGAATTTGTGAAGTAGCGGTTTTTCCATTCCAGGGAAATGCTTGCTGATGCTTTGCACCGACACCGCCAGGCGATGCAGTTTTTCCCGCTCGTCCACTTCAAAGCGGATATAGGGATACTGGCGGCTGGAAGGTTTTACATCCTCCAGTTTTATCTTCTCGATCTGGCGCGCGCGGCTGGTGGCCTGCCGTGCCTTGGAAGCATTGGCGGAAAAGCGGCTGACAAACGACTGCAATTCCGCAATCTGGGTTTTCTTCTTTGCGTTGTCGGTCAGCATGCGCTCCCGCACCTGCGTAGACGCAGTCATGTAGTCGTCGTAATTTCCGGGATAGATACGGATTTCCCCATAATCCAGATCGGCCATGTGCGTGCAGACGCTGTTCAGAAAATGGCGGTCATGAGAGATGATGACGATGGTGCTCTTGCTGGTGTTGATGACTTCTTCCAGCCAGCGGATAGTGTTGATATCGAGGTTATTGGTCGGCTCATCCAGCAGCAGGATTTCGGGATCGGCAAACAACGCCTGCGCCAGCAGTACGCGTAATTTGAATCCGGGCGCTATCGCGCTCATCAGGCCCGTGTGTTGGGGTAAGCGGGATGCCCACTCCCATCAATAATTCTCCGGCACGCGCTTCGGCCGAATATCCGTCCAGCTCGGCGAATTGCGCTTCAAGTTCCGCGGCGTGCATGTACTCGGCTTCGCTGGCGTCCGGATTGGCATAGATCGCGTCGCGCTCCTGCTTTACGCCGCCACAACTCATCGTGCCCCATCATCACGGTGTCGATTACCAGGCAGTTCTTCGAAAGCGAACTGATCCTGGCGCAATTTGCCCACGCGCTCGCCGGCATCGACGCTGACATTGCCGGAAGTCGGCTCCAGATCGCCACCGAGGATTTTCATGAAAGTGGACTTGCCGCTGCCGTTGGCGCCGATCAGGCCGTAGCGGTTTCCGTCGCCGAATTTGACCGATACATTTTCGAACAGGGGCTTTGCCCCGAATTGAATGGTAATATTGGCTGTGGTGATCAAAGTGATGTGCCTGAAAAGGGATTTGAAAAACCCTCCATTTTACACGTTTTTTCGATGAGTACTGATACAGCCGTCAACTGTGCCGCCCTAATCGTAAATATATGCATCGTCAAAATGGGATCGTGGCATCCAGCGAGAACAAAAATTGGTCCTTCTGCCGTCAAATGGCCGGAACGCCATGTCAATGCCATCCGCTCGGTCATAACGGATGTTTGGGCGAATATTCGAGCTTCTGCATCGGTTTCCAGTCCACTTTCAGTCTCTGGCTGGCTTCCAGTTCATACCCAGCGTGACGGCGTAATAATTGGCAGGGGCACCGATAACGGGATGTTACCCGCATAACTGATGCCTCTGTTGTTGGTCGCGGAAAGTATCCGGTAGGGTGAGAAGACACGCCAACCGTTTCTATCGGTAAAGCGTTCAGCGCGAATGCCGATAGATAAGTCGTTGAGAAGGTTATAGGTCAGGTGCGTATTGATGCTATACCATTCAGCATTCCTGATCCCGTTCCCCAGGAAAATCTTGCTGGCCCAACCATGAGTATGGTGCACAACCAAGTGAGTTTTAGAAGTGATCCTATGCTGTAGCACGACGCTATACATCATCCAGGGTTCGTTTGTCGCTGTCTGCCCATAGGTGCCGCCGAATTCGCAGCGGTTCTCTTGTCGTCGCTCGTCCAAAGCACACCCGCCAAACCGCCCCAGTTATCCAGTTGCTTATCAAAACCTCCATCCCAACCGCCCGTTGCACTGCCTGTGGTTGCGCCACCGAGAAGTGACCAGTTTGCATTGACTGTATAGTTGCCAACAGGCCCGTATGGGTAAACGGCTCGCCGCTGTTAAGGATGTAGGCATGGGTATAAAAGAAATTATCAGGAGCGGGAACGGTTTCATAACCAAGTGGCGTATAGAAATGCCCAGCCTTGATATTGAGGCCGTTACCGATCGGCACGTATGCCTCCAGATAGGCCTGCGGAAGCGCTATGCCATAAGTGCGTGTCGATTTACAGCACAAATTGAGATCCCAATTCCCCCTATCCGAAGGCGCGCCGGTATTCTCATCGAAGGCGGAAATGCCGAAAGCCTGGGTATAAATAGCATCCGTACCGAACAGAAAATCGAAACGGCCACCGAGATCCCATTCTGTGCCTTCCGATGGCACGGCACGCTTGTATAAATAAATTAAATTGATTCAACTGAAATCGATTAGCCCGGTCAGCGAAAGTGACGGCACCATTGAACCCATCGGATGGGTTATTCGCGTTGTATGTCGCTCCACCATTAATCCAGCCGCCGACCTGCATACCGCTTTCCCTGAAGAGGTTTCCCAAGTTATTCGCATGCACCTCACCCAAGTTCAGAATGGCCAATAACAGGATGCCGACTACGGTAAACATCGCGCGGTTTCTCTGTTCTGAAGTGCGGTCCATTCAGGATTTCGCTTTTAAAAGGATACAGAAACATTACAAATAAAATTAATTATCTGCCAAAAATAAAGTCAAGTGCGAAATTCTCCGTAAATTTCCTATGAATTTCTTGTGACCGTTCCTGCATCCCGTACACGACATATTCGATAAAGAAGGCCTCTGCTATTGATACACCTGCCTTGAAAATAAAACGAAAAAATCCTGAAGATTCGTTAGAACCCGGTGCAGGTAGGGCCCGAATTGCTTCCGTTTTCACTTTTTTACCCGGAATGCGTTTTTTGGGTGCCGCATGATCCTGTATCATTACGGTTTTAAATTTACGCCCGTGTTGCATGAAAATTACCTTCCTGGATTTCGAGCAGCCCATCGCTGAGCTTGAAGCAAAAATTGAAGAACTGCGTTTTGCACAAGACGACTCGGCGGTGGATATCTCGGCTGAAATCCTGCGTCTGCAAAAGAAAAGCCAGTCACTGACGAACAGCATATATTCCAAGCTGACTCCATGGCAGATTTCGCAGGTCGCCCGGCATCCACAGCGTCCTTATACGCTTGATTATATCCAGCATCTATTCACCGATTTCGAAGAGCTTCACGGAGACCGGAGCTTTGCCGATGATTACGCCATCATTGGCGGATTCAGCACGGTTTAACGGGCAGGCGGTAATGGTTATCGGCCAGCAGAAAGGACGCGACACCAAGGAAAAAATTCATCGCAACTTCGGCATGCCCAGCCTGAAGGCTATCGCAAGGCATTGCGCCTGATGCGCCTGGCGGAAAAATTCAACGTGCCTGTAATCACCTTCATCGATACGCCGGGCGCGTCACCGGGCATCGGCGCGGAAGAGCGCGGCCAGTCAGAGGCTATTGGACGAAATCTTTTTGTACTGGCGGAACTGAAGGTACCGGTGATCTGCACGGTTATCGGCGAGGGCGGTTCTGGCGGGGCGCTGGCAGTGGCGGTGGGGGATGTGGTGCAGATGCTGCAATATGCAACATACTCCGTCATCTCTCCTGAAGGTTGTGCCTCGATTTTATGGAAGAGCGCGGATAAGGCGCCGGAAGCTGCCGAGATCATGGGCATTACTGCTCATCGCCTCAAAACCTTGGGGTTGATTGACAAGATCATCAGTGAGCCACCAGGCGGAGCGCATCGCGATTATCTGGCTACCATGCAGTCCGCCAGGAAATCATTGCAGGAATCGCTCAAGCAGTTACAAGGCTACTCCACGGAATTATTGCTGGAGAAACGTTTTGAGCGGCTGATGGGATATGGCAAATTCAAGGAAGTCAAAATCAAATAGCATTTCGCGCAGGACTGAAAATGTGCTGCGTGAGCAGATTCAGTGCGGCGATCATCTGGCTATTGCATTGAGCGGCGGATTGGATTCAGTCGTGCTGCTGGATTTGCTGGTGCCGGCATCGATTGAAATGCGGTTTTCGCTCTCGGCCATTCACGTCAACCACGGCATTAGCGCCAACACAGACAGGTGGAGCGAATTCTGCCGGGACCTATGCCGATCCAGAAGCATTCCGCTCGAAATTGCCAAGCTGAAAATCAGGCGGGAACCCGGCGTCAGCCTGGAAGCGCTGGCTCGTGACGAGCGCTACCGGATATTCGAAAAAATCGAAGCGGATTATGTGGTGCTGGCCCAGCATCTGGACGACCAGGCTGAAACCCTGCTGCTGCAATTGCTGCGCGGAGCGGGTGTGAAGGGCTTGGGGGCTATGCCGGTCGTCAGGAATCTGGCGCAGGGAAACGGTAAACAAGATCAGAAGCCGGTGACGAAAAGTCGGCGCCGCTGGATGACAGGCCGCGAATACTCAGGCCATTACTTGACGTGTCCCGGCGCGAGATCGAAGATTATGCCAGAGAAAATGGATTGCAGTGGGTCACCGATGAGAGCAACGAAGATGTATCTTTCGATCGGAATTTCCTGCGCCATGAGTTTTTCCCTCTACTGGAAAAGCGTTTCCCTTCTTATCGCACGACTTTCCTGCGCGCAAGCCGGCATATGGCGGAGGCATCCGCCCTGCTGGATGAATTAGCCGAAGCCGACAGCAGGGAATGTATTGTCCCTGGAAAACTTCACATTGAAGATTTGCGGAAATTGAGTTTTCCTCGCGCCAGAAACCTGTTGCGCTACACCCTGGCGCAGCAGGGCGCGATACTCCCCAGCACGACAAAGCTCGAAGAAATTCTGCGGCAATTGCTGTCCTCCCGCCCCGATGCAAAACTGCGGGTGATTTTTGGCGATGCCGAAGTTCGCTGCTTCAGAGGCATGGTTCACGTGCGCAACCGGGACATCTCAAGACCTGATAATTGCCAGCCGTGGATTGGCAGGTGCCATGGCATGGAGAAAAGCAACTGATCATTGCCGAGCTCGGCGGTACGCTTATATTCGCGCACGATAGAGGCATGGGGATCAATCTACAAAAACTCTCAGAGCATCCGGTCACGATTCGTCCGCGACATGGCGGGGAGCGTCTGCGCCCGGATCGAAAACGCCCGCGACGCAGCCTCAAGAATCTTTTACGCGAGGCATCGCTCCCATCATGGGAGCGGGAAATGCTGCCGCTGATATTCAGTGGGGAACATCTCGTATGCGTACCGGGAATCGGCGTGAATTCCGATTTTCAGGCGACGGCGGGAGAACCGGGTATAGTGATCCAGTGGCAACCTGATACACAGCTTGTTTAAGCGGCGCACACCGCGTTTTCAAGCGGATTCCGCTGGTTGAGGCAAGGTACAGTTTGGGCTCATCCTCCGCCCAGCATTCGCCCTTTTGGCTCAAGTCGTTTGGACTTGCAGCCCCTTCCCCTCTGCCCTCTACCTTTATAGCTCTGTCAGCTATGCCAGCTCGAAAACAAGTACCTCCGCTTTCTGGCCTTGATCGAGAACCAGGTGATCTTCATCGATAAGGCTTGCGCCATCGCCTGCGTGCAAGCGGGTACCGTTCAGCGATACCTCGCCGCGCGCGACGTGAACATAAACATAGCCACCCGGGACGATAGTTTGCTCAACCCGTTCGCCGTCATCCACCAGCGCGGCGAATAGCTTCGCATCGGCGTGAATTTTTACGGATCCATCAGCGCTATCCGGCGAAGCAATCAATCTTAACCGCCCGCGCTTCTCGGTGTCGTCAAAGTATTTTTTTTCATAGCTGGGGGAAATTCCTGTCTTGTTGGGCAAGAACCAGATTTGCAGAAAATGGGCTTTTTCACTCTGGGAGGGATTGAATTCGCTATGTTGCACACCCGTGCCTGCACTCATGCGCTGCACGCTGCCTGGACGAATAATGGAGCCGGTGCCCATGCTGTCCTCGTGCGCAAGCGCGCCTTCCAGCACATAGCTGACGATTTCCATATCGCGGTGGCCATGCGTACCAAAACCACGTCCCGGTTCGACGGTATCATCGTTGATTACGCGCAACGCACGAAACTGCGTATGTTTGGGGTCGTTAGTGATCCCCAAAAGAAAAACTGTGCCACGAATTCAGCCAGCCGAGATTGGCATGACCGCGATCCTGAGCGTGACGTATATCTAGCATGGTTTGTTCTCCTTGTGGATAACGAAAATAAGGGCAGGGAAACGGTTGCGGCGAACGCACCCGCAATGCGCGAGAAACCGACAACGGACCTGGCAAGGCAGACGCCCGGCGTTTTCTGGCTCGCCCGCAACTGGCCGCCTGGCTGAGCATTCATCGTCCGCACCAGCAGTCTGAAACAGTTGCGGGCTTTCCTTCCTGTGTGAAAGCGGAGGACATTTTCCTTGAATACGCTAATCCTCAGCACGCGTAACGCGTCCTGCTGACGCAAATGATCGGCATTGGTCATACTGAAGAAGCTGGATGTAGCGGCCGGGTTCGGTAATATCCTCAAAGATACCCCAGGCAAACGCGCCATCGCGCCGGCGTAACGCACCGAGCGGTTGCATCGCATCCAGGAAGGCCACGCGCTGGTCTAGCGCAACCTCGTACTCGATAGTCACCAGGACAGGGCCTCGGCGCCGGTCCAGTTCCTCGGCGGCGGGCGGGTGGGGTGCCCAGTGTTCGGATGGCGCCAGGTCAGGTGCTTCCTGGCCACCCAGGCTGAACCCGCGCGCAGCCAGTGCTGCCGCCACGGCGCCCGCAGCTGAAACCACCAGGGCTGCGGAAATGCCCGCTTCCGAGGCAAACCATCCCCCATAGCAGGCTCCCGAGCGCCATTCCTGCAGAGATCACCATGATGTAAAGCGATAACGCACGTCCCCGAACCCAGGTAGGCACCGAGATCTGCGCCGCGACCTGCAGCGAAGACAGGAC